>CAYWBA010000031.1:0-14591 GCA_964455955.1 uncultured Planctomycetota bacterium
ATCATAGGCAATGCTGCGGGACCAGTTGGGGAGTGGGCTGCCCGTGACGATTGAGAGTTCGGCCGTTGGTGCATAAATTGTAATTATTATGGTCTTTGTATCAGAACCACTCAAGTTGTCGTCCACCTGTACTACAATAGGATAAACATCGTCGGAACCGATGTCGGGAGTGCCGGTGACCATCCCCGACTCTGATAAGTAAAGATCCGTAGTTAGCCGATAGGTTGACCCTAAGTAACCGCCGCTTACTATGCTCCAGGTGTACGGGGTTTCGCCGCCCACAGCCTCAAGCTGCCCCTCATATGCCTCGTTGACATAGGCAGGCTCCAGTGCTCCAGTGACGATGCTCACCTCATTCAGCGCGTAGACGACCAGCGTCAGGCTCACCGTGGCGGAATTCGGGTTGGGCAAGTTGGAATCGGTTACTTCGATAGAGAAGGAATATGTTCCTTCCGTGGTCGGCGCCCCGGTTAGGTGGCCGCTCTCGGAGAGATAAAGCCCGTTCGGCAGGGCCGAGCTTCCCGCCTCAAGCCCCCAGGTATATGGAATTGTCCCGCCTGTCGCTGCCAGGGTATAGGCGTACGCAACCGTAACTACGCCCGGATCCAGCGTGGAGGAGGAGGTGGTAATAGTGATGACGGCTGAAGATGGGGAACTAATGACTATTGTAAAGTTCTTTGTCACGAAACGCGGCTCGTTGTCGGAATCAGTCAGTACTATGGTAAAGGAGTAAGACCCGGCTGTTTCAGGAGTGCCGGTCAGCTCTCCCGTTTTTGCGAGATACAATCCCTCTGGCAGGGGAGCCCCGTTTTCGTCAACTGTCCATATATATGGAAATCTTCCCCCGGTTGCCGCCAGTGCGGCTGAGTACGGCTGGCCGACCGTGGCCGCCGGGAGGGGGGAGTCGGTAGTAATCCTGAGCGGTGTGTCATCTCTCTCGCCGTGTACGCAGCCATGAATCATGTAGCAGGCGGCTGCGAAGAGCAAAACGGACAAAATCAGTGTTATCCTTTTCGGAAACATGCCTTTTCCTCCTAAGACACTGCCAAGTATCGAGTTAAAGTAATATTCGGGAAACCTGACTCCCCAATCTATAAATTCTAAGCCTGTACTGGCGTTTGGTCAATCTATTTTTTGTTTTTATCTGCAGCAAGACCCTAAACTATAGACGAGACAGTTGACTTTGTCTTGAATGAAAATATAATTGTATTGTCCATGCTGAAAGGAATCCTTTTCGTGAAAGTCATCCCGGCTTTGGCAGTTCTGTTTGTTGCGTTATGCGTACCTGTACCGCTCGCGTCGCAGGAGAAAGGCCAGCAGGTTGTGCTGGCCAGGGTCAATGAAAAGCTCATCACCCGCCGGGATGTCAACACATTCCTCACGATAAGGGGAGACCTTGTCAGAATCAGCAGAACTTACCACGGCGAGGAACTCGAAAAGCAGAAGGATAAGGCGTTCAAAAGAGTCCTCGGTTTTCTAATTAGCGATGCTGTAATTGAAATGAACGCCAAACTTGACAAGTTTAAGCTGTCCGAGATGGACAAGAAGAGGGCCGATGCCATACTTGAAGAAGAGATAAAAGACTCTGGTAATCTTGCCAACTACAAGCATATTCTGGCGCAGGTTGGGATTACTATCGAAGACCGCAAAGCCATGATAAACTCTTTGCTGTTGAAGCAGCGATATATTGCGCAAAAGCTTCCGCCTGACGACTTCATTCCCCCCAGCGAAACACGCGGCTACTACGAGGAGAACAAGCCGGCCTTTTCGCGGCAGGAGACTGTTACACTTCGCCAGATAGTTATCAAGTTTGGTACTGGGAAGAGAAACAGAAAAGAGGCTCTTGTGCTTGTTGCTAACGTAAGGCGAAGTCTCAGCGAGGGTGCTGATTTTGAGACTCTCGCACGCCAGTTCTCTGAAGGGGTGATGAAGGATAAAGGAGGACTGTGGCCTCCAGCACCACCCTCAGGCTTGCGCAAGAATATCGCCCAGGCAGTTGCTTCACTCAAAGAAGGCGAGGTCGCCGAGACAGTTGAACGTGAGGGAGAGCTGCTCATCATCAAGCTTGAAAAGAGAGACTCAACGTCCTATGAGCCTTTTGCCGTGGCGCTTGAGAAAATCAAGCAGCAGATAAGCACACACAACAAGCAAAAAAGATTCCCAGAGATGGAAAAGGAGTTGTTCTCGCGCGTGGAGATAGTTCTTTTTATGCCAGGGGTCAAGCTGGAAGATATTTGCCCAGGCTATGTCAGTTCAAAGCAGAAAAAGAATAGCGGCGATAAGCCGGAAGAATCGTCACCTTGAGGGAAGGGGGCTGTATGCTTGTCCCGGTAGTTGACAGCACAGGCCGGACCTCCCTTAAGAAGCTCTCCAAGCAGGATGGCAAAATCATCGTTAAACACGTAACAGACCCGGACAGGGTAAAACCTAATAAATCTTGACTTTGAAGCTGGCCACACCTACAATCCATGCAACTCTTAGCATACAGCACTTTGAAGGTGAGGAGGTTATGTAATATGGCAAGGTGGAACGTGATTGTGATAGGGACTGCGGTTGTCCTTTTAGCTTGCTCGTGCGTGGTTTCCGAAGGGAAAATCACCAGGGGGATTACAACTTCTGACCAGCAATTCAGGCAGAGGTATCCGGAGCTTGATATTTCCTACTATGACGAAGTTGTGGGGATTGAAACGATTATCTTGGACGCCGACAGGCTTTATAGAAAGTATTTCAAACGTAAGAAGAAGGGGAAACTTCCTGATACAGCTCTCAGAAAGCAGGCTCAGGAAAAGTACTTTGAGGCTATAGAGAAGATTATGAAGCTCTATGGGAAGACAAATGCAGACTCTCTTCTTCGCCTCAAGGGCGAAACAAGCTCAAACTTGCAAGACCTTCTTAGGGAAACGGAGGAACCCGGGTAAGCGTTGCAATTCCTGATACAAGGACTTATCGTTTGGGGGTAAAAATGAAGCAAGGTTTCTTTATGGTGCTTGTCGCAAGTGTAATATTGGCGCTATCTGTTGGCTGCTCCGGTACTCCTGACGGTAAGGGCTCTGCGCCGGACAGCCAGGCCGGGCAGCCGGCGAAGACGGACAGGGACGACCAACCTTCGCAGCAGCAGCTTGCAAAGCTGCTGAAGGAGTTTGACGGGGTCAAGCAGGAACATGCCCTCGACCTGTGGCGCGCGGAGCAGGCCGCAAATAAGGCCAATTTGCTATATACGGCTTACTATACGCAACGGCCGACCAATTCGCCGGAAGAAAGCCAAAAGCTCCTCAAGTCTGCTATCGAGAGCAGCCGCAAGGCGAAGGAACTCGTTAAACAGCTTTGTGATCTGTACCCCGATAACGTTGCCCTTGGCAGCACTTACGACGCCGTGTTGCACGACCTGCGGTCACTCGAAAGTCAGAAAAAGAAGTAGTTGCACCTGTTTCTTGTGTATCCTACTGCGAGTATGTGCGAGGTTCCTGCCGATGGGGAGCTTGTTCGAAACTGAGCTTGATGACCTTGAGCCCGACCCGGCCGCCCCGCTTGCCGACAGGATGCGACCCCGGACTTACGAGAAGTTTGTTGGCCAGGACTCCATAGTGGGGGCCGGACGTCCGCTGAGAAAGTTGATAGAACAGGACCGCCTCCCTTCAATCATTTTCTGGGGGCCGCCCGGCAGCGGGAAAACCACTCTCGCTTACCTGATAGCCCGAAAAACCAAGCAGCGCTTTGTAAGGCTCAGCGCTGTCAGTTCCTCTGTCGCGGATGTTCGCAAGGTGGTCGCCGAGGCAAAAATTTTACGCTCCCGCCAGCAAAAAGGTACGATTCTCTTTGTGGACGAGATACATCGCTTTAACAAGGCACAGCAGGATGCTTTTCTCCCGCACGTCGAACACGGACTGATTACCCTTATCGGCGCAACGACGGAGAACCCTTCTTTTGAAGTAATAGGCCCATTGCTTTCCCGCTGCCGCGTGTTTGTCCTCGAACAGCTTTCACCTGAAGATGTTCGAAAGATAGTTGTTAGTGCACTCGAAGACAAGGAACGCGGGTTGGAGGGGGCATTCAAGCTTGATGAGGATGCAGAAGAGTACCTGCTTGATTTCTCAGACGGTGATGCCAGAAACGCGCTAAACCTTCTTGAGATGGCCTCGCTTGCCGCGGCTGAAGAAAAAGAGCGTAGAATTACCCGCAAGCTTCTCGAAGACTCTACACAGAGGCGGATAGCGCGTTACGATAAGGACAGGGAGTGGCACTACAACATTATCTCCGCACTCCACAAGTCCCTGCGGGGGAGCGACCCGGATGCAAGCCTTTACTGGCTTGCTCGGATGCTTGAGGCGGGCGAGGCCCCGCTCTACATCGCACGTCGCATGGTTCGCTTTGCCAGTGAGGATGTAGGCAATGCCGACCCCGACGCGCTCACGGTGACCCTCAATGCTTACAATGCGTGCCATTACCTCGGCATGCCTGAATGCGACTTGGCTCTCGCTCAGGCTGCTATTTACCTTGCAACTGCGCCTAAGTCGAACTCAACCTACAAAGCCTACCTTGCAGCCGCAAAGGCCGCTAAGGGGAGTGGTGACCTGCCCGTGCCGCTGCACGTACGGAACGCACCTACGCGTCTCATGAAAGAGCTGGGCTACAGCAAGGATTACAATTATCCACACGCGTACGAAGAGCACTTCGTTGCTGATGAGTACCTGCCTGAAGAACTGCGGGGCAAGAAGTTTTACAGGCCGGGCAAGTTCGGTTTTGAGCAGGATATCAGCAAGCGCCTTGCCTACTGGGAGCGGCTTCGCAAGAAGCTCAGGGAGAAAAAGAGAAGCTCTGAATAAGTAGGAATGACCATCCCTGCCCAGAGCCTCCATTGGCGTCCTGTCTATCCAAGTACATCGCGTATCGCGCGGGCAATCTTTTCCGCCAGTTCCTGAATAACCTCGTTGTCCGGCCCTTCGAGCATGACTCTCGCAAGCGGCTCGGTGCCTGAATACCTCAGGACGACTCGCCCCTCCTCGCCGAGCTTGGCGTATGCCTCCTCGAGCGCAGCCTTTACTTCAGGGACCGATTCGAGCGGCGGCTTGGACTGAACCTCCACGTTAAGCAGAACCTGCGGGCATTTTTTCATGCATGTGGACAGCTCAGAGAGGCTCTTGCCAGTGTCGCTCATAACTTGAAGAATCATAAGTGTAGTCCAGATACCATCGCCTGTCGGAGCCTTGTCGAGGAACAGGATGTGGCCGGACTGCTCGCCACCGAGAGTTGCGCCGAGGCGCACGAGCTCCTCGGTAACGAACCTGTCGCCAACCTTGGTGCGAACCAACTCTATCTGGCGTTCCCGCAAAGACAGTTCAAGTCCGAGGTTTGCCATGACGGTTGTGACAACCGTGTTTGCCCCGAGGCGGGATTTTTCCTTCAGGTAGCGTCCACAAATCGCCATTATGTAGTCGCCATCGCGTTCCGTCCCGTTCTCGTCCACAAGGATTACCCTGTCGCCGTCGCCGTCGAAGGAAAATCCAATATCAGCTCCAAAGCCCTTAACAGCTTCCGAGGTCAGGGCGGGGTACATGGCACCGGAGTTCACGTTAATGTTGAGGCCATCAGGCTCGGCATTGATACAGTTAGTCTCGGCACCAAGGTTGCTGAAAATAGCCGGTGCAATTTCCGTAACTGCTCCGTGGGCGCAGTCAATGATAATCTTCATGTCTCGCAGGTCAAGCGTATCAATAACGCGTGCTACAGTATCATCGATGTAAAAACTGGCGGGGTCGCCGCTTTCATCGACCATGCCGATTTGGTCAGAACTGATTGAATCAACCCTATCAGTGTCTCGCACAAGTTCTTCAATACGGTCTTCGAACACGCTCGAAATCTTGAACCCGCGGCTGTCGAACAGCTTGATTCCATTGTACTGGTACGGGTTATGAGAAGCTGAGATAACTATTCCAACTGCGCATTCGAGTTCTTTTACGAGAAACGAACAAACCGGGGTCGGCAGAACTCCTGTCCTGACAATATCGATGCCTGAGGCCAGAAGGCCGGCGCAAATCGCGCCTTCAATCATGTGGCCGGAAGCCCTTGTGTCCCGGGCAAGCACGACACATGCTCCGGGGGGCGTCTTTCCACCTTGCAAGTCAGAAAAAAGCGCAGGTTCGGTGCCTACCAAGTATCCTATCGCTTTGCCTGTCCTGACAATTTGTTCAGGAGTTAGATTGCCCTGCCCTGCAATGTCTCTTATGCCGTCTGTTCCAAAAAGCCGGGATTCTAACATTTGTTAGGACCCTTCCTTTTTCTCGGGTTCTCCCGTTTTCCGCTCCCTGATTTCGAGGTCCACATGGTGTGCGCCTGCAAGTCTGATTTCACTCAGTTCTGGAGGCACAAGGAGGTGAACCTTGACATAGTAAGGTATTTCCACGCGGGCCGCCATCTCCTCCGTGACAACGACGAAGGCAGATATCCTTTTGTCAATGTCTGGTTCGTTAAGAAGAAACTCAGGGCCCTTGAGCGTCAGTTTAACCATATTGCCCTCGCTGGCCTTGGGCAGCAGAGTTTCATTCTCGTAGCCGGGTGGCACATTAATCATAACTGGTATGCTGAAAGTCTTGACCGTTTCGACAGGTCTGATATTCACGCGCACTCTGACTCTTGTTGAAGCCTGAACTGGTTTGTCTTTGAGCGTTTGTACAAGGGTGTAATCCGAGGAGAAGGAGCTTGAGCGGCCTTCAATATCCACCGCTTCGGTAGGGATGGAATCAACCGCTTCAAGCGTTTCCTTCGGACCTTTTACAGAAACTTCCGTCGGTTCAGCCTGAGGCTCACCAGCAAGCTCGTAACCCTGGGCAGGCTTTCCCCTGGTAACAACATGGACCCTGAGATTTCGGTTTATTATGCGCCTCAGGATTACCCTGATTCTTCTTGGTTCAACCTGGTCAAGCTTCACATCGTATGGCAGGTCAAAGTCCTCACGATTCAGTTTTATAGGTATCGGGACACCTATGCGGGGATTTTCGACATGGTGTACGGCGCGGACGCGGGCGGCGGGGGCGAGATACTGCTGGCCAATCCGCTGGGGCGCAACAAACTTCGCCTTAATAGTTATCTTGGCGGGCTCGACGGCGATATCCTTCATCAGCACGCCGTCCTTAAGAGGCACTATCTCGACCGTAACGTCATTCCGCTCATATTCGCCGGAGACCTCAAAAGAGACCACAAGCCATATTACAACCGCAAGCACAAGGGCGGTGGCCTTGTTGCGGAAATTACTGAAGAAAAGCAGTTTTGCAAGCCGTTTCATTTCGCCATAAGCTCCTTGTTTTCGTCTTCAAGATAACACTTCCGCAGCATCTTGGAAAGCTGGGGAAAATCAAGCCCGCGCTTGATGTCGCCTGCAAGAGCAAGTGATACCTTGCCTGTCTCTTCACTGACAATTATGGTAATTGCATCTGTCTCTTCCGTCAACCCCACGCCGGCCCTGTGCCGGGTGCCAAGGCCAAGGGTTGGGTTCTCGGAAAGCGGCAACAAACACGCTGCCGCTGCAATCCTGTTGCCCTGGATTATGACAGCACCGTCGTGCAATGAACTGCCCGGGTAGAAGATAGACTCGATGAGTTCACTCCTGACCTCGGCATCGATCTTTACGCCGCCCTCAGTGTAGGTGCTGAGGCCCACATTGCGCTCAACGGCAATCAGGGCCCCTACACGGTTCTTTGCAAGTCGCGTCACCGCCTTTTCGATTTCGTCAAGCAGGTCGTATTCACCCTTCACAAACCGCCCGAAAAACGGCGTCTGGCCGAGTCTCACAAGTCCGCGCCGCAACTCCGGCTGGAATATCACTATGAGTGCGAATATCGCAGCCTCGAGAAGCGCAGCAAGAAGGAAGTTTATTCGTTCCAAGTAAAACCGTTGCGATGCATAGTACAGGACCAGGAAAACAATAACGAGCAGCATGGCAAGGCCCTTCAAGATTCCGGCACCCCTTGTGCCCTGCATAAAGCGCAAAGCGGTGTAGAGAAGGGCGAAAATTATTCCTATCTCTATAACCGGTTTCCATAAAGATAGCAGTGTCTGGTACACCTGCTATGCCTCCTGCGCAGATATTGCATCGGCGACCTTGGCTGCCTGCACAACCTCTTTCACATCGTGTACTCTTACTATCCGGGCCCCGCCCCGGATTGCAATCACGCTTGCGGCAATGCTGCCTATGAGCCTCTCCTTGGGGTGCCCAATCCCAAGCACCGCCCCTATAAACGCCTTGCGGCTCACGCCTGCGCATACGGGCAGCCCCAGGCTCCTGAGCTCGTGAATCCTGTTGAGTATCACCAGGTTATCATCGAAAGTCTTGCCGAATCCAATCCCCGGGTCAACAATCAGCTTCTGCAGCCCTATGCCATAAGACCTCGCCACTTCCACGCAGCGTGCAAGGTAGGAATATATCTCCAGCATAAGGTCTTCATATTCGGGGTTCTGCTGCATAGTGCGAGGTTTGCCTTTCATATGCATGATTATTGTGGGAACGCCGTGCTCCAGGATGACCTCGGCCATCCTGGGGTTTTCCGGCAGGCCGGCAATGTTGTTCACCATCCTGGCGCCGGCCGCAATCGCCTCCTCGGCGACTCCCGGCTTGTAAGTATCTACTGAAACAGGTCTGGATGTTTGTGAGCTCAGCTTCTCAATTACAGGTATGACTCTTCGCAACTCTTCATCGGCACTCACGGGGTCGCTCCCTGGACGGGTGGATTCACCCCCGATATCAATAATATCAGCGCCCCCTTCCACCATCTCAAGCCCGTGCGCAACGGCATCTTCAGGCTGAAAACAATCACCACCGTCGGAGAAGGAATCTGGAGTGACGTTGACAATCCCCATAATCGCGGTCTTTCTCGAGAGATCAAGTGAGCCTCCGGGGTAGGTGATGGTGTGGTCTGTGCGCCTGTAGTCTTCTATGACCCTCATAAATGCCGAAGACCAGGCGGGCAGGTCCTGAGGTGCCCCGTTGCCCGCCTCGTGCAGTTTCTGAAACTGCCGGAGGTTCCCGGTCGCAATAAGCGATAAGGATTCAGTTTCCCCTGCACCAGCGCGGGGCGATATGGCGGCGTCGGCGCCGGCGGAAAGCAGTTCCTGCTTGAGAAAGGAGCACGCCGCGGCAGGCAGATTCTCTGCCTTCAACACAAAGAATTCCCCGCCGGCCAGGACGGGGACTATTTCTTGCTGCACCATACCTAACCGCTCAAACTCGTTTGTCAGGTTGAGCGTGCTGTCGCCCTTTAGAACACGTATGCTATGGCGCAGTCTAAGTGTTTCGGCAGAGTCCAATTAACAGAGCTCCTACTTGTCTGAACCTTCGCTCTCCGCCCCGGAGTTAGGATTAGCAAGGTCGTCCTTCATTTCCCCACTTCCTTCCACATTGCCGCGGGATGTTGACACGGTACCCTGCCCCGGTGTGCTATCCGCGCCGGCGGGCTCTTCAGATTCCGGGAGCGGCTTCGAATTCTTGGCCAGCTCGTCTATGTCAGCTCCCTCGATTATAAGCTTCACATCCTCACCGCTGAGGCTCTCGTACTTCAGAAGAGCCTCTGATATCTTCTGAACATCTTCCTTCCTCTGCTGCAGGAGCGCCTTGGCTTCCTCGTATTGTTGGGTAATAAGCTTCTTGACTTCCTCATCTATCTTCTTGGCCGTGGCTTCAGAGTAATTCTTGGGACCCGTGAACTCCCTGCCGAGGAATATGTTGTCACGGCTTATGCTGTAGTTGATGGGCCCAACCTTGCTGCTCATGCCCCATTCGCATACCATAAGCCTCACAAGCTCAGTGGCTCTCCTGATGTCATTTTGGGAACCGGAACTCATGTCGTCGCAGTACAGCTCTTCCGATATGTATCCGCCGAGGAGCATCTTGACGTTTCCGAGCAGGTACTTGCGCCTCATTGTATAGTGATCCTTCTCCGGTAGTTGCATGGTGGCACCGAGCGAGGCGCCGCGCGGAATAATAGTCACCTTGTGCAACGGGTCAACATCCGGCAGGAGATGTGCGAGAAGCGCGTGCCCGCTTTCGTGGTAGGCGGTAAGCTTCCTGTCTTCCTCTGACATGACCCTGCTTTTCTTCTCGCGGCCCCAGCGTACCTTGTCCCTCGATTCTTCAAAGCATTCCATGTCCACCTCTTCCATGCCGCGCATCACTGCAAGCAGGGCTGCTTCGTTGATAAGCGCCTCGAGCTCGGCGCCGCTGAACATCGGTGTCATGCGCGCTACAACGGAAAAGTCAATACCATCTTCAATTCTTACGTTCCTGGCGTGCACCTTGAGAATAGCCTCACGCCCCTTAAGGTCTGGCAGGTCAAGGAATATCTCGCGGTCAAACCGCCCGGGCCGCAAAAGGGCAGGGTCCAGGATGTCGGGCCTGTTTGTTGCGGCAACCAGTATTATGCCCGCGTTTGTGCCGAAGCCGTCCATCTCGACAAGAATGGCGTTAAGCGTCTGCTCCCGCTCATCATGTCCTCCGCCAAGGCCGCTTCCCCTGCGCCTGCCGACAGCATCTATTTCATCAAGGAAAATTATGCAGGGCGCATTTTCCTTGGCCTGCCTGAACAGGTCGCGTACCCTGCTTGCCCCCACGCCCACGAACATCTCGACAAAGTCGCTTCCCGAGATTGTGAAGAATGGCACGCCCGCCTCGCCGGCAATAGCCTTTGCCAGCAGGGTTTTTCCCGTGCCCGGGGGCCCTACAAGGAGCACCCCTCTTGGAATCCGCGCGCCGATTTGGGTAAACTTGCCCGGATTCTTCAAAAACTCAATAATCTCTTTGACATCCACTTTCGCCTCTTCTATACCGGCGACATCCTCGAAAGTGACTTTGTTCTTGCCTTTGTCAGACATCTTTGCCTTGCTGCGGCCGAACGACAGAATCGAACCCCCACCCATCGGGCCGCGTACCTGCCGGAAAAGCAGGAACCAGAGCAGCACGAACAGTAGCAGCGGTAAGGCGAGCATGGACAAAATCGACAGGAGCACGCTCTCTCCTGTTTCAAACTTGACCTCCGGCGGTGCAGGGTTGATTATCTCTACTGCCGCGCCTTTCTCCGTGCCTGTCCCCTGTGCAGAGATGGTTCCCTTGCCGGTAGGTTTCCTGAACAGGTCGGCTTTATCAACAAAGTATTGCTTGGGCATCTGCATGGTTTTCTCTTTGCTGCCGCCTATCTCCTCGCGCAGGATTACTGTGGTTTCATCCTTGCCAACACGCAGTTGGGCAATCTTGCCCTTGGCAAGCAGATTGTGAAACTCGGTAAACGTCAATTCGTCATCTGAGCCGACAAAACCTTTCTGCCCCACAAAGAACAGGATGACGAAAAACGCAAGTATGAAAAGCGGGATAAGAATGCTCCTCGCACTCTTTGGCTTCTTCTCGGGGGGTCTGTCTTCCTGCCCCTGCTTGTTGTCTTGAGGTTCCTTGATATCAGGCATTTTAACCCTTCCCGGAAACCTTAGCACACGGTTCCTGTTGCCAGCCTGATTAACCACACAGCAATCATAGCAAACACAAAGCACCACAAAACGCGGTCCTTCAGCTTGTTTTCAAGCTTTTCAAGGAGCCGCCGTCCGAGCAGCGCCTCCGCTGCCCATATTACCGCATAGAGGGCAAACCCGGCGTAAATAAACAGCCCCAGGGGATGAAAAATGAAAGCCTCCCTCAGGCGGCCGTGCGATACTGCACAAAACGAGCGCATCAGGCCGCAGCCGGGACACGGTATTCCGAATGTGTTCCTGAACGCGCACATGTTTGGCCCGAGTCCCGAACACGGCAAAAAGAAGCTCAGCAAAAGGACTATCGCAAGCGCGAGGGCGCCTCCCGCCCTCACGGCAATCCACTTCTTCCCAAGAACGGTTCGCCCACAGCCGGCACGGTCCAGCCTGTACTTCCCGCCGGCTGCTATTTTAACCGGGTTGTGGAGATTGTCAACCTGTTGGTGCATTCCTCAAACCACCTGACTTTGGCCTACCAGGCCTCTATATGATACACAATCTTGCGAGCGAGTTCTTGGACCGCCGCCTTGCGGGCATCGTGTTCGGTCTTGCCTGTCCTGCTGTCAAAGTCCTGTGCCTCCGCAAGCGTGGATTCGCAAATTGCCTTCTCCTCTGCAGTCCTGGTGAACTTGAACGCAACTACTATGGTGACTTTTCCCGCCACTACCTCTCCCGCCTCCTCGTAGACAGGTGTTTTTTCATATTCAATGACCGAACCTGTCAGCCTGGCATCGCCGTCTGAGCTGACAAGCTTGACTGGCGTACGCGACTTGAGCTCCTCTGTCAGTGCTTCAGTAAGCATGAACTCCAGGTCACGGATAAGGGTCATGTTTCTAAAAACAGGCACCTCCAGAGTATTTATGCCTTCCGGCAGCCGTGCGCCGAAGGTGTAGCCGCAACCGGCAGGGATTAATAAAGCCATTATCAGACATGCAGTGCGAGTTCTCATTTTTCTGATTTCTCCCGCTCCGGTACTTTTGACAGCATCTTCTTGGCCAGCTTGGCGTATTCTGTGTCCGGGTGCTGCTTCAGGACAGCTTCCAGGTACACCCGGGCACTGGCCGGTTTGCCGTGTCTCATGTAGTACTGTGCCATAAGGTAGTCTCTGCGCGCAAGTTCTTTCTCTATGCTGCGTATCCGCTTCCTTGCGCGCACGCTGTATGCACCTGACGGGTAGGAACTCAGCAGAATCTCAAACTGGGCTTTCGCATCTTCCAGCGGCGCATCTTCATACTCGATCCCCTCGTAGCTTCGAAGGTGCGCTTCCGCAATCATGAACATCGCGGCCTCAACCCGCTCGCTCTCGGGGTAGTTCGTAATAAGGCTCTCGAACGTGTCTGTCGCTTCCTCATACCGGCTTTTCCCGAAATGGCGGGACCCCAGCTTGAACTGTGCCTCGGATGCAAGGGGCGCGGCGGGAAATTCCTCGATTAGCTTGGTAAGCTTCTGCTGGCCCCAGCCGCTTTCCGCATGTTCTATTACTGTTTCGAAAACAATACGCAGCGCCTGCGCCGCATACTTCGACTCCGGGTGCGAATCCACAAAGTCCTTGTGCAGCCGGTACGCGCGCTTGTAGCTGACCCCCTTCTTGAAAACCAACCCAGCCTCAAGAAATATCTTTTCACCCTCGCGAGTGCCTTTCTTGGCCTCCCATGCATCTATGTAGTAACCCGCGGCGGCGGAGTAGTCTTCCGCCTTGGCAAAAGTGCGCGCCTGGGCGAGCAGTGTCGCGGTGTCTTGGGAACTGCCGAAAACGCAGCCGCAAACTGCCGTAACTGCTGTTAGCAATAAAGCAAGACGCGCAGTCCCAAGATTCTTTCTGATTTTCATTCCTTTACCCTAACATTCTGAACTTCTGCTCAAAAGTGAATTCGCACCACCGCCTCAAAAAATCCCTGACCTCGCGCGAAACCTTGCCTTCAAACTCCTCCCGGGCCGCCTCGGCGGGACGCATGCCGCGCAGTGCCCTTAGCGTATCCAACGCATCGCGCGCAAGCCACATCTCGACTTTCTTGCCGCGCCCGCACCTCATGCACAGCACCCCGCCGTCCGTAAACGAGAACGCCCTCCGCGCCTTCTCGCCCTGCGGAAACTCGCCGCGGCCGCAAGCCGCGCACAAATCAAGAAGAGGCGCAAAACCAGCAGCAACCAGCCCCCCCATAATAAAGCTGTACGTACTGCCCCGCGGCCACGGCCCCTGGCCACATGCGGCCATAGACTCCCGGAATATCTCAAATAGCTCTGGCGCCGGCTCCCCCTCGACCGCGACCGCCCGCACAAACTCCAGGCACGCCATCGCCGCGCGATACCTCTCAAGCCCGGACCGCAGCCCGGGAAAAGTATCCTGCGGCGCAAACTCCTTAAGCACATGCAGCCCGCTCGCCCGCTCGTAAAACGTTATCTCGCCCAACACAAGCAGGTCAATAGCGCTTTCGTATGCCTTCGCCTTCCTGCGCGCCCCCTTGCACATGACCCGCGCCAGTCCCCACTCCGGCGTGAGGAACGATGCTACAATGCTTGTCTCGCTGTACTCATAAATCCGGACCGCTATCGCCGGACTCTTCCGTATAGCCATATTATCCCCAAACCAATATTCTACACAGCGAGAGGCTCGATGTCAAGCCGCGCGTAGCTTCATTCTTAACGGGATACCTGGAGGGAATGTACTGTAGATTTGTTACTCAATCGGCCAGGAAGGTATTGCCTTCTCTATCGCCGCCATGATGCGGATGGTCTCAGACAGCGCAACAACAATCTTCTGGTAATGCTGCAAATCATCGAAGCTGAGCTTCCGTCCTCGACGGTCTTTGAGCCACTTTCGGCACACCTGGTATCCACCAACCTGGAAATTCCAGACATCCTTTGGAACGCCGTCGAAAAACTGCTCTTTGTTTATGTGGACAGCCTTCTTTTTCGGGAAATACTTGGGATAGCCTTTATCAACTACATTATCGCCGGGTTCCGGGTAGGTTGTTATATATTCATTTACTTTCTGAGATTCAAGTAAGTGAAGCATCACAAGCTCGCCGCCGAGAGAAACAAGCTTCCTGAACAGTTTCACATCCAAGGTAAGCGGCACTCGTGGGAAA
>CAYWBA010000032.1:0-3886 GCA_964455955.1 uncultured Planctomycetota bacterium
AGGGAAAGCGGCCTTTGTATCCCCATAATCAGGCCCAAGACCTTTATCGGCACCGGGCGCCTGGGCGTGTTCCAGATTCTCTACGACTGGGTCGAAAGCGGCAAGAAAATACCCGTTATCGGCAATGGCAGGAACCGCTACCAGCTTCTCGAAGTCGAAGACCTGGTCGAGTCAATCCATATCTGCGCAACAGCGCCTGCCGAAAAAGCGAACGACACTTTCAACGTCGGCGCAAAGGATTTCCGCACCGTGAACGAAGATGTCGGCGCACTGTGCGACTTCGCCGGCAACGGCGCGAGGGTTATGCACACCCCGGCGTGGCTTGTCAAGCCGGCGCTGCGGCTGTTCGAGATGATGAAGCTCTCGCCTCTTTACAAGTGGGTCTACGGCACCGCGGATACCGACTCGTTTGTAGCCATTGACAAGATAGAGAAGGCCCTCGGCTGGAGGCCCAGGTACAGCAACGCCGATGCGCTGATAAGGTCGTACAAATGGTACCTCGACAACAAGGTAACCGCCGACAGCAAGACTGGCATAACGCACCGCGTGGCGTGGAATCAGGGCATTCTCAAGCTCTTCAAGAAACTCATGTAACGGAGGCTGCTTTGATTGTTGTTACGGGCGCAGCAGGTTTCATTGGCAGCGCACTCGTCTGGAAGCTCAACCAGACGGGCCGCGATGACATCCTGGCGGTGGATTCGGCAGGCACCGGCAGCAAGTCGCGGAACCTCGCGGGCCTGCGCTTTGCGGACTACTGCGACCGTGACGACTTTCTGCAGCGCATACTCTCAGGCGGACTTGACAACGAGATAGAAACAATCTTTCACCTCGGCGCGACCACAAGCACCACCTTCTCCGATGCAGGCTTCCTCAGGAAGAACAACTTCGAGTACACAAAGCACCTTGCGCAGTTTGCGGTTCGCACAGGTGCACGCTTCATCTACGCCTCGAGTGCGGCCACCTACGGCGATGGCACAAGCGGCTACTCAGATGATGAGCGAGGTATCGAGAAGCTGTGTCCCCTCAACATGTACGGCCGTTCAAAGCACCTCTTCGACCTCTGGGCGCTTCGGCACGGCCTGCTTGAGAAGATTGTCGGGCTCAAGTATTTCAACGTCTTCGGCCCGAACGAATACCACAAGGGCGACATGCGCAGCATGGTCTGCAAGGGATTCGAGCAGGCCCGGGCAACCGGCACTATCAGGCTTTTCAAGTCGCACAGGCCCGAGTATGCCGACGGCGAACAAAAGCGCGACTTCCTCTACGTCAAGGACGCGGTGGAAATGACAGTCTTTTTCCACAAGCACCCGGAACCTGCAGGCATCTTCAACCTCGGCTCAGGCGTGGCCAACACCTGGAACACTCTCGCCAGGGCGATATTCGCCGCCCTTGAGCTGCCGGCCCGCATAGAGTACATCGAGATGCCCCGCGACCTCCGCGACAAGTACCAGTACGACACGTGCGCTGAGATCAGCAAGCTCCGCAGGTCAGGCTATGAGAAGCCGGTTACCCAGTTCGAGCAAGCTGTCAGCGACTATGTGGTCAATTACCTGCTGGGTGGCAAATGCCTCTCATAGACCACCCACACAGAATTATTTGCCCGTCTTGATAACAGCACTGTCGCGCAACTTCTCGCCGAGGAAAGGCGTTTGAGCCTTGCCGTGTTTCTGATTGGTGTAGCGCGCAAGGTCAAAATGCACCGGCTCAGACTCTGCTATCTCCCTCAGCGAAACTGCACCGTCGCGGTCTCTGTCGCACTTGCCGGAATTCAGCACCTTGAGCATATAGTGGGTAAAGAGACACAATTTGAGCTTTTCATCTTCGGCGGCGCCTTGCCCCGGCCCGCACGCGCTCAAGAATGCGCAGCCGCCCGCGCGCAGCTCTTCCGGGAACTTGAATTCTGCTCCCTGCGGAATTTTGCCAATAGTCAGGCCCCGCCCCAGGCTGTCTCCCACAAACCCCGCGTCAAGTATTATGACCCGTTCCTTCGCCCTGGACTCCTTCAGCAACTTATCAACTTCCGCCAGCGAGAGCTTCTCCCCGCCGTAATCAACAAGATAGTTTTCAACAGCCTTCTTGTCTTTCTTGTACTCGCTTGCGCCAACGCCTGCAAAATAGAATACCAGCCGCCTTACGCGGAATTCCGTCTGCGAACTCATCTTCCTGATTGCCGCCCTGATAGTGGCAAACTTGCCCTCAAACTGCTCCTCAACCCTGTACCCGGCCTTCTTCAGCACCGCTGCAAACTTCTTCGCAGATTCAACACACCACTTCGGCTGATTCTCTCCAAGCTGGGGACACGAGTTGATTCCCACAACGAAAGCACAGTCGGCCGCAGGAAGCCTGCGGTGTCTGATAACCTCGGCAGCCGCGTTGAGCGTCTCCTGCGCCTCAGGGCTGAGCAGGCGCCCGAGCAGCACAGCCTTAAACTCTTCGACAATGTGGGGCTGCAAAGTAGCCTCCACCAGGCTCCAGTTATCCTCGGTCAGCTCGCCGATGTCGTAAATGCTGAACCACTTTGTACCGCGCTGGTAGTCGTCGAGTCTCTTGACCACCTGGGCCTCAATAAAGCCAGCCCAGACCTCTTCACCTGTATCAGCATCTCTCACGCTGAGCTTTACGCCAACACCTGCCGAGTAGTTCTCGTCAGCAACAAGCCAGCTCGCCCACGGCGAAAACCACCACCACACCAGGTTCGGCACATACGCCGCGTTCCTGCCCTCGTAGGCAAGGTCGAACTTCGTGACTTCCAACTGCACCTCGAGATATGCGCTCGCCGCTTCCTCGCCGGAGACGACCGGCCCGAACAGCTTGAACTCCCCAATAACCTCTTCCGATGCTTTGTGCAGCTCAAGTGCCCTCGCGTTTCCCTGTGCCGCATACCCGTTTTCTACATCCGGCGCATCTGTTATCGCGACCCTGGCTGGAAGAACCCGCACCGGACAGCCCAGAGCCTTGAAGCCCGATTCTGTCAACTGCTTCACCTCCGGCCGCTCGCCGACAAGAACGGGCTTGCCCACCCCGCAGCCGCAGAGCAGCCCGAACGCCAGCATGGCAAGGGACACAATCGCCACACCGCACCACGGATGCCCCGGGTCGCTATTTACAGATTTACAGGGGGTCTCACACTCCCCCAACCTCGACTTGGGTAAATTTGCCATGCCATAACCGCTTTCCATCAAAAAGGTTGCGTCAGTTGTAATTGACCTGACCACTTTCCCGCCAATTTAGTGTCTGTAAACTCCGTACCCAGAGCCTGGGTTCGCAAAATGGGGTTTAGTTTTACCGCTTACTTTTGTTCTCCTGCACCGTTTCGACTGTTTGTCCTGCCCGCGGGTGCTACCCGCTAAAACTACAACCGGACGCGCCATCGGGACATCCAGGCCACACGTCCAATCCATGTCGTACTGTACCACATAAAAGCTCCGATGTCAACGGAATTCTCTGCAATTTTCTTAACACTATTCCTGCAAACCTAACCCCTGCAAGAGCAGGTCTTTTACTCGACCTGTACGTTGCGCTGGGCCACGTTGCCTGCATCGTCGGCAGCTTCGAAGAGGAAATTCCGCCTGGTTCGTGTGTCAAGCTGCACTGTAAAGGTCCCGCCGGTAACCGGCACAGGGTTATTGTCTACGCGCAAATTAAGCTTGTCGTCGAGCGTATCCGTGGCATCGCCCTCAACAAGCAGGCTGTCCACAGTGAGGACTGCAGGCACGACAATCGGGTCGTCTCCCCCGTCGGAAATGCCGAGAAGCCCCAGCAGGGCTGCCGGGCCGACAGGCGAGCATCCCGCCGCCAGAAATGTTAAGAGAATCAACAGGGCACGCCGCATTTGTCTGTTCTCCTACCAAGTCTTGACTGTACGCTGGATAGTCTTTCCGCCGCC
>CAYWBA010000032.1:3896-14547 GCA_964455955.1 uncultured Planctomycetota bacterium
ACTATCTCGTCCAAACCGGTAGTTACCTCCGCCTGGTACTTGCCGCTTACTACCGGCACAGGCACGCCGCTAACGTAAACGTCAGTAACCGTGTCGTCGCGGACACTCCCCTGGATGGTGATTTTCGTGAAACTCACATCAGCCGGTGTCTGGTCGTCAGTAATTACCACTGCCGCGTAGTAGGTGTTAACGCTGTCATCAACGATAATATAAATAATCTCGCGCTGATTGTCCGCCAGGCTGAACTCCTGGATGCAGGACTCGACAGTCGCGTCCGCGATGCACGTACCGGAATCCACAAG
Organism: uncultured Planctomycetota bacterium; assembly: GCA_964455955.1. GTDB lineage: Bacteria > Planctomycetota > SKW154 > SKW154 > DAOVDS01 > CAYWBA01. The sequence continues at coordinate 4,199 of CAYWBA010000032.1, forward strand.
AATACCTGAGCCGGGCGAACCATCCCCGCCGGCCTCGATATAGAAATCGCCATCAACTGTCGAGTGCCAGCGGATAAAACACTCGTCATCCGTATTGAGCGCTTCTTTCGAGATGCTTTCGACCACAACAAAGGCGTGGGCTCCTTCCGTATGCGGCAGGGGACCGGCGTAGCTGACGAAGCTCACGCTCTGCGCCTGCCCGGTGACTGCGCCGCCGATTGAACCTCTGGTCTTATATGATGTGCTTTGCGCAGCCCCTCCGCCGCAATCGCCCCCGACCCGCGAGGTGAAAGAGAGCGAGACCATGACCGCGCCAAGCGCTCCAAGCGCAATGAAGCAGATAATGAGATGTCTTTTCCTCACCTGTTGCCTTCTCCTCAAGCCGCGCTGTTTACGGCGCGGGTGGATTACCCGCAGGTGTCAGACCGCGGCTTGTTATTTCACCCGCATTATCCAGACGACTTCATAATACGGCGGATTGTGCCATCCGGCATTCCACCCACCAGCATGTCCTTCAAACTGCCCTGAGCCTGTATCAGCCTTTGTCAGATTGTCTTCGCTTCCACCTGTTGTTCCTGATGATGTCGCTCCTCTCAGAAACCTTTGCGCGCCGCCTCCGAAACCATTCAAATCAGGTATTGTCTGTCCATTTAGCGGACTGTCAGCGTCACTGAGAGTCTGCCCGTTGCACTCGACCCAGCCTTCGGACAATGTAGGGACTCCGGTCAGACTCTCCGCCCATGCTATTATAGAGCCAATTGGAGGTTTAACGTCCAGTTCAACAATACGTGGGCTGCCTGGAGTAACATAGACGAGACCTGTTGAACTGGCGGTTAGATAGACACGAGGATACTCCTCATCGGAGGTCAAAGTGGTAGTGATGTCAATTGTTTTGTTTTCACCTGCTGACATCGCACCGGCATCTACAAATGAAACCGACAAGGCAACCTCGTTCACGGAAAAGTCCGCGGTATCACCAGTCGCATTATTTACCGACAACCGAGCCTTTTCGCAGTTAGTAACTGAATACTCTTCAGAAATAGGGGTGTTGACAGATATGTTCCATGTGTCAAGATTGTTCCAAGAACCGCCATCATGGTACTCAAGGATGTAGACAACGTTTCCACCTGCTGACGGGTTGAAAGTTGCTTCGAAAAACAGCGTTCCGGTGAGGGATTGGGAACAGGGCCACTCGACGATACCTGTAGTTCCGGCCGCACACTGCAGGTTCACATCTGTCGAGAAGTTCTCATCAACAGTGTTTTTCACACTGCCGTTTAGTATTGTCAAATCGGTTGTGGCAGCCGTCTGGCCGTGCAGAACATTCAGGACAGAGACCCGGCAGGAAGAGATATCTACCTCAGGATGGATAAGAAGCCTGTGCGCACCGGGAGGCAGGGTTAACCCCGACAGGCCAATAATAGATATTCCTGAAGGTACGGGCGCCTTGTGCCAGTTTACCGAACCTTCGTCCGGTGCGGATGGAATCGCGCTTGCGGGGAATTTGCCTGTCCCGTCAAGGGGGAGAAGCTGGTTGGCGGTCGGTGCTGCATTCGCGTGGAAGCTGTCAACAGTATCCGCATTATCAGCCTCTGCAACGGCGGAAGTTATGTCAGTACCCGGGTGGGTATGTGCTTCCGGCGGGAATGTGGCCGGTTTGCCTGTCACATCGGCCCAGGGATGTGTGTGGCTTTCGGGCGGGAATGCAGCCGGCTTGTTGGACACTATTGACCAGTCACTCGGATAGGCGCTCGGCTTGCCTGTTATGTCCAACCAATCGTGATTGTGTTATAAGAACTCGGCAGGTTTGTGAAGTTAGGCCAGTCGAGGTAGTAGGACGGGTCCTCGCCGCCGAGCTGGGCCGCGTTGGATACGGTGGGGATGACGCTGGAGGGGAACATTCCTGCCCCGTCAAGGGGGAGAAGCTGGTTGGCTGTTGGCGTTGCGCTGGCGTGGAAGCTGTCAACAGTATCCGCATTATTAGCCTGCGCGACCGCCGAGGTTATGTCAGTCCCGGCATGTGTATGGGCTTCGGGTGCATAGGTAGCCGGTTTGCCAGTCACATCGGCCCAGGGGTGTGTGTGGCTTTCGGGCGGGAATGTGGCCGGTTTGTTTGATACTATTGACCATTCACTCGGATAGGCGCTCGGCTTGCCTATTACTTCTGACCAGTCGTGGGTGTGAGAGGATGGCGTGTAATCGGATGGCAGGTTTGTGAAGTTGGACCAGTCGAGGTAGTAGGAGGGGTCCTGGCCGCCGAGCTGGGCCGCGTCGGATACGGCCGGGATGACGCTTGCGGGGAACATGGCGCTCCCGTCAAGCGGCAGGAGGTTGCCCGCAGCCGGAACGGAGGAGGCATGAAGGCTGTCAACTGTATCAGCATCGTCTGCCTGAGATACGGCGGAAGTAATGTCCGAGCCTGCATGGGTATGCGCTTCAGGCGGGAATGTACCCGGCTTGTTTGTCAGATTATTGTAGTCCTGGTAGTATGACGGGTCCTCGCCGTTGAGCTTGGCCGCATCGTCCGCGGCACCCGCGCGGATTGCGTACGGCGCGGAGCACATCTGGTAGCGGGGCGCCATCTCGCCGTCGGAATTCACTTCAAGCGCAAGATAGTATTGCGCATCGAAAGTTAGATTGAGCGCGGTTGTTGTGCCGAGCGTGATGTCGTAATACCCGTCTGCGACGGCGACGGAGTTGTGCGTTTCCTCCCAGAGCGGGACGCCGGCTATATCTACGTCGTAGATTCTGAACACCATGTTGTAGGTGCCGCTTAAGGGGTTGTCACCGTCGTCGGTGAGGAAGCCCTGGAAATGGATGTAGCGCGGCACATCCGCGTTCAGAACGCCGCAGAGCAAGAGAAGGACCAGCGCAATTGCAACCACTTGTTTCATCGGTCATCCCTCCTGACGGGTTTATCCGGCTGACTGAAATACTGGATATTTCGGACTTTGTGTTTGAACTTGGGGCTGCGGCTCGCCGGGGCAATGCCCGGGGAAGAATCGAATTTATGGAACGCGAGTATAACGGCACATGCAATTGCCGCAAGTGCAACAAGCACCATGATAAGAGTTCCCTTGCCTCTGGCTGCCAACAGGCTGCTCCCCGGTACGCCCTTTCTGTAAGAATACGATGCGAATCCGTGTCTGTCCACACGTTTTTCAAAGCGATTTGCAGACCTTGCTGACAAGGAGGGATGCTGCGACTGCGAGGTCTTCGGTGGGAAGGATTTTTTTGCAGGTGGAGTCAAAGAGGAGATTCGCCTCGTTGGGGAACTCCTCGCACGCTTCATGCAGTACGAGCGCGATGACCACGTTGGGCAGCACATGGAACTTCGCAGATGCATCGCCGAACTCAATTATCTCCCCGTCCATCTTTCCGGCAATTTCCAGCAGTTTCTTCTCTTTGCCTGCGAAAGTGGTTTTGAGCCTCTGGGTCGTACGCGCCGCGAACGCGGGGAAGTAGAAATCCCCGCCCTCGAGCTCCCTGAAGGAAATCCACTCACCCGACGGCCTTGCGGAAGAGAGGTCCACGAGGTAATGCAGTACAAGGACTGCAAAGAAAGGCGGGGCTTCGCGCCCGTTCCATGTGACGCTGCGAGTCGCCCTGTCGAGGCAGAACTCGTCACCGAGCATGTACACGCAGAGCAAGCCGTCCGGTGATAAATGCGCCCCTTTGCGGATGACGAGGCCCTCGTCAGTCTGCTCGTCGAGCGCGGCCCAGGCCTTATCGAGCGCGGGCCCGTATCCCTGCGGCCTCGGGACCAGCACGAGGCCGGCACCTTCGTCTGCAAGGTCAGTCATCTGCAACCTCGAGCGACTTCCAAGCTTCGTATCTTTTGAAGTGCTCTGGCGCGATTGCGCCGATAAGCTTTTTATCGCCGATGCGGAACGAGGCGGGAAGCTGGCCGCGTTTTGCCGGGCCTGCCCGCTCGGCGAAGTTCACATCATCCTTGCGGGCAATTGTGACATCCTGGCGCCCGGCCTTCTTAACAAAAATTGCAGCATTCTCGAGGAACTTGCCTTTCCACATGGGTGCAATCGCACCTTCTTTCTCGTACATCTCAACAACGGTGTTATCAGACTTGGCCTTAGCCTTGAGCAGGCTTTTGACCATCCGGTCAACCCGCGCGACCATCTCCTGGTCGGGCTGCCCGGAGAGCAGTTTGGCGAAGTGCCTGTAGTCTTTGAGCATCTTGATGGCGAAGCCAATCTGGAGTATTCCGAAAAAGAAGAAGAACGCCGAGACGCCATTCTCTTTGCCTGCCACAGCGTCCAATACAGTAGTTAGTATGTTAGAAAAGCCGACGACCATGACCGCGACTGCCGCCAGTTGAAGCCCGGCCGGGCTGGGCGCAGACAGGACGAGGGTCGCGGTAACAACGAGAAGAAGGCCAAGCGCCAGGAGAAACACGCTGAGTGCATCCACGCCGTCAACCGGCACGCCTGCCAGGACAGTAAGGATTCCGAAAATCATAGCGCCAATGCCAAAGGGGCGCAAGGTCCTGCGCAGGGTCACGTAGTTGGCCGCCTTCTGTAGTTCACCGAGGTTTTCCATCAGCTCCATCGGCATGTTTCTCTTTCATGGTGTTTCAATATCGTTATGCCCTGCGGCTTGCCTGTCACTTTGCGTCTCTTGCGCAACGGAAGCCGAGGCGGCTGCTTCGCGTCCCGGGGTTCAGGGAGAAGCGGGCGCCGCAGCTTGCGGCCTCAGGCAGCAGGTCGGCCCACGAGCCGCCGCGAACGACTTGGTCGCTGTCCACTTTTGTTGCTGTCCATTCGCAGACGTTGCCGGCCATATCGTGTAGGCCGCAGGGGGAGGAGTCTTGCGGGTATGAGCCGACCGGGGCCGCGCCTGAAGTGTGGATATTGCACTTTGCCGGCTCGAAAGTTTCGCCCCAGGGGTAGAGACGGGCGTGCTGTTTCTTGGCGTCCCAGGATGCAGCCGCTTCCCATTCCTCCTCTGTGGGAAGGCGCTTGCCAGCCCACCTGGCGTAGGCGGCGGCATCGTCGCATGTAACGCCTGTGACAGGGATGTCTGGTCCTGCCGTCTCATCCCAGTTTGGCGGGGGCTGGCGCCGGGTACTTTTGAGAAACTCGGCGTACTGGGTGTTTGTCACCTCAAGCTTATCAATGTAGAAAGCATCGAGCCTGGCCGAATAGGAATCTTTCATCTGATAGGTGCCGGCCTCAAAATGAACCATGTCCGGGTAAAGCACTTTGGCAGCATCTTTGTCAAGCTTGGAAGCGCGCCGGGCTATATCGGGGTCAATCGAGCCAAGCCACGGCTTGAGCTTTTCCCTGGCTCCCACGCCGTTGCCGGCATCTATGAGCTTGCGAGCCTCGCCTGCTTCCCGCAGGTATCGGAGCCGTCTGTCAATTGCTAAAAGCTGGCGATTTATCTCCTTGCTGAACTTCTTGTCTGCAGCGTGTTTTTGCAGGAGCTCCTTCGCCTCGTTCAGTTTCCATTCCGAGAGAAATGCAGTTGCAGTTTTAATATCGTTCTTTGCTTCCTCTTCTGTCAGCTTGGCCAGGTGCTGCCGCTTTTTCTCAGAAATCTCGTTTCTCAATACCCCGGCCTGCTCGGCAATCTGCGGCATAAAGCTCTGCTCGAACTTCCCTTCTGTGATGACCCTGTCAGCTTGCTCGAAGCGCCCGGCGTCAAGCAGCGACCTAACCTCCCGCTCAGCGCTTTCCCACCGCAGTTCCTCTTTTCGCGCTTTCCGGCCTGATGACTGGTTCTCAATATCCTCCGCGAGGCTTTGCATTTGATTGCGAAGCTGGGGGTTCCGGGGTTCCAGGGAAGCGAGGAGTTCTTTGGCCTCATCGAGCTTGCCCTCTTTACGCAGGGAGTCTATTTTCGCGCAGGATTCATCGTAGTGCTCAATTTCATCCCTGGCCAGCTCAGCGGCGGAGACCTGCTCCCCGGCACGCGAGGCAATTTCAGCTACCTTGCCCGTCTTGGGCATGGCTGCAATGACCGATTTTAACCTGCGCGCCTGGTCCGCCAGGGCCCGGCTGTCCTGCATGGCGGCTGCAAGGTCTTGTGCAATCTTTTTGTTAATTTCCGCAAGCATCTGCTCAAAGTGAGCGATTATCTGCTGCATGATGTCAATCTTGTCAGATTCGACATTTCTGCCCGCCCTGGTCGCGGCGAACCCGGCCGGGAAGGAATTAAGCAGATTAAGCGCCAAAGGATACTCCTTTGCGCTGACACGGGCGGAGACCTTTGGCTTAAGCTCTCCATATAGTTGCGCAGCACGTTTCTCAAGCGGCGAACTGAAGAGAGGCAGCACAAGCGCAAAAAGCACAATCGCAACTATTGCCGCGGCAACTGAGGCAGCCAGCACATATTTCAGAATACCTTTCCGCTGCGCACGTGCGCCGGGCTTATCAGCTTCAAGCTCGGCCCGGGCCTGCCTGATGTCCGCGACCAATTCCGCGGCTGCGGCGTATCTTTCTTTCTTGTCTTTGGCAAGCATACGGTCAATTATGGCGCAGACCCGAGGCGACACCTCCGGAGAATAGGTCCTCGGCGAGGGCGGAGATATGCGCATATGCGCATCGCGCAGTTCGAAGGGGGTTTTGCCTGTGAAGGGTGTGCGGCCCGCCACCATGTGATAGAAGGTTACGCCGAGCGAATATATATCGCTGCGGCCGTCAAGTACTTCCGCGTTGAACTGTTCGGGTGACATGTAGTGGGGGGTTCCCAGAATCACCCCGCTTGCGGTAACGCCCATGTCTTCGGCGCCGGTGCGTTTGGCGAGGCCGAAGTCCATCACCTTGACCCGGCCGTCGAGGGTGAGCATTATGTTATCAGGTTTTATGTCGCGGTGGATTATGTTGTGCTCATGCGCCACTTCCAGCGCTTCGGCCGCCTCGAAAATGATGCGCACAGCTTCGGCCTGGTCGAATTTTCCCTTGGCGTCGATTATTTCGCCGACGCTTTTGCCATCTATATACTGCATGATAATGTATGGAAAGCCTTCGAACTCGCCCACGTCATGTACAATCATTATGCTCGGGTGGTCAAGCTGTGCAGCCGCACGCGCCTCTCTGAGGAAACGCTTGCGGTGGACTTCTCCAAGAAGCCCTGTCGCCATTATCTTCACCGCGACAGTGCGGTTAAGGCGTTTGTGGTGCGCCTTGAAGACTGCGCCCATACCGCCTTCGCCAATCTTCGACTCAACCACGCAGCCGCCGATTTCTCTTCCTATAAACCGGTCCTCAATTTTCCCGTCAAACGGAGGAGCCTGGGGATGTGTGCCTCTAACATCAACAGACGCTATTTCACCTGTGTCTGAAAGCTTGCCGCCGCAGGAAAGGCAGACATACTTCCTGTCCGGGCTGTAGCTTGTGACATTATACTGGTCGCCGCAGCCGGGGCACCGCAGGATCCGCTTGCCCTGCGATTCCAGAATGTCCTTGGCCTTAGAGAGGGTAAGCGCGCCGCGATTTACCATAATCACGCCCAGGCGCTCATCAGAGCCGGAGACGTGCTTTCGCTCCTGCTCCTCTATGGCGGACCACACATCCACAGGCGTGGCCAGCTTCTTCTGAAGCGCAATCTCGCCGAAACTGAGGTCAGAAGCCCCCTCCACGAGCTCATTTTGCCTAAGCCTCTCCCTGTAGTGCTGAAGCATCTCTTCAGCGTTATCTTCGCCCACGTGGCCCCGGGATACTACAGTTTGGAAAAGCGTGGTAGCATCCCCTGACGCCTTGCATGCATCTATGCTTTCAAGAAGCTGTTCTTTAGTAACCACCTTTTTTGCAATCAGGGTTTCGGCGACAAAAGCGTCAAGGGGAGTATTTCTGTCATCAGGCAGCTCTGCCAGTATATGAAGAAATGCTCTGTGCAAGATTTCCGGGCTGCTTTCCGAAGTTACGTATTCCTTCGCCACTCGGTTCTCCCAACCGTACAATATCTTAATGGACCGCCTTCCAGAGCCCGCGAATCTCTTCCTCAACTTTATTGTCGGTGCTGACGTAAGCGCGAACCTCCTGGCGGAAAAGGTTCCGGTACCAGTGCAAAGACTTGTGATAGGCCTTCTCCAGGGCCTCCGGCTCAACCCCAAGCTCTAAAGAAAGCGTCCTGGTGGCGCCGTAGCTCGGGAGTTCGCCCTCAACAAGCCGGCGAGAGAGGACCTGAAAGCCCAGTTGCTCACCCTCACGCTCGCAAAGCACCTTGAGCTCCCTTAATACCTGGTTAACCACAGCATATGCCCACTGGCGGTCAAACTCCTCCTCGGCGGTAATTGCCTCATCAGGAACCGCTTCCTCCACCACCGGCGTCAGAAACAGCGTCTGCTGCGCCATGGTGCTTGCTGCGCTGAAAGCATCCTGGAGGTCAGAAGAGAGGTACTGCGGAAGCGCTTCCCGCAAGTATGTCCTCAAGCTGGCACGACTGGGGTCACTTTTATCGAGAAACTCTTTCTGAAGCATTATGCTGAACAATGAATGGGTAAGGCCTGTGGCGTCCCCGGGCGACTTGCCGCGGCGCTGGATGAAGAAGTGCACAGGCTTCCAGTACCGCTCAGCCAGGAACGACAGTTGGCGCACACACTCCTGGCTCGAAGGGTCATCCGCACCGAGTATGCTTGTCCAGGGCGTAGCGTTAATGCCCCAGTCCTGACTGCCAGAGCCGGTATCTTCCTTCATGGCATCCACTTACACCAAGAGACCATCTCAAAAAATTAACAAAAACCCGGGCCGGGTGCCTAATCAAAGCTGCTGATTCTTCCCGGCAAATTATAGCGCCTGCACAACCCAAGTCAACAGCAATTATGGACTTGTTTGGGACTTGTTCCGCCAGGGCTTTATCCAGATTGGGTGCCGCGTTGCGCCGGTCGTGAAGTTCACGTGAGGAATCTCGGCAAACATATGCAGTTGGCTGTCGTATATTACAACGAAGGTGGAAAGGAGCCCGCCGCCATGCGCGCGTTGCCAATCGTGGTTGTTGTCACTGTCCTCGCAGTAGCATTCATCGCATTTCTCTTTATCTTCAGCTTCGCGCCTCCTGAAGAACCGGGTGGCGGACAAGGCATTGACAAGGCTCGTCTTGATGTACTGGAGCAGAACCTCCGTGACGCGCAGGCGCGGCTTGAACAGTTGAGTGCCGCGAACCAATCTGCCCAGAATGAGATTGCCATGCTCGGCGAGCGGGTTGAGATATTGGCTTCGCAAAATAACAATCCCGGCCGTGGTGTGCCATCTGCCCGGGAGAAAGTCGATGCGGAGCCTGCCGGCGCTAAGGAGAAGCAGTCCACCGGCCCGCAGGCGAGTGACCTCGATAGCCTGAGGCAAGCCATACGCGATGAGATTAAACTTGTTGAAGAGGAACATCAGAAACAGGTGAAGGATGCGTGGAAAGCGCGCCAGCCGGAGGACTGGGAGAAACAGGAATTCGGCAACCTCGCCTGGCAGGTTCACAGCATGGGCAACAAGCTGGACCTGACGAATAACCAGAAGCGGCAGTACTACGAGATACTCAAGCAGCAGCAGGAGACTGTCCGGAACCTCTGGCAGGAGGTTATTGCAGATTTCCCCAACTTGAAGACACAAGAACGCCAGAAGGTTTACAGGGAACGCTACAACGAGGTTCTCAAGACGACCAGGGACATTCTCTCGCGCATTCTCACGAGCGAGCAGCAGAGGAAGTACGAAAAGATACAGAAAGCCATAGGCTGGCGTAACAGGTAGCCCGGTCGCCCCCGGCAGACGCGGCCCTCTCATCTTTCCTCCAACATGCATTTGCGCAAGAACAGCCCAATATTTCCGTCTGTAAATGGGTCTGTAAATAGCTTGTGCGGGATTACAAACCCCTAACACATTGGTATTACAGGAGGTTATGACAGGGCCACACCCCAAAACAGGGGTTGAATTTACAGATTTACAGGGGGGGCGAGTTACATTTGCGTGGTTCAGCGCGAATTGGGGATGGACGCAACCTGTTGCTACGTAAGCAGGTTGCGTCGAATCGCGAAGTGTGGGTGAGTGTAACATCTTATCTGCCAATGAGTTGGGGCGAATTTTACCACGGAGGCGCGGAGGTCACAGAGAAAAACCTCCCCTGATTTTTTCCTTGTTAACCCAGAATTCATCTTGTTTTTCTTCTCCGGTGCTGCAAGCACTTTTGACAGAAGTGGCTGCGCCACCTCTGTGCCTCTGTGGTGTCAACTAAACCGCACTTGTTTATACGTATCACACCTGGAAATGTTAGCAGAAATCAGCAAAAAATCCGATAAAACCGGCATTTTGCTATCACCTGCAAATCAGTATTTCTTAGGTGTCGGCGGGGTAGCCGCTGTATGCTACTCCTGCGCGGTCTTTCTGGTCAACCCGGTCCACAGG
>CAYWBA010000033.1:0-14053 GCA_964455955.1 uncultured Planctomycetota bacterium
CACGGTAGTGGTACAAGAAACGAGGTAATTATAGAATTACTCTGGACAATTCCGGTGATTAGCCATGACAGAGACAAGAAAATTCGGCAAGCTAATATCTTTGCATTGGTGCGCTACGAGTCCGAAAACTCCCCGGGCGCAACCCTCTTCGAACTCAGAGCACCTCTATCAAGCCAAGGCAACTGCCCTGTATTTCAATAGCATACTGCAGCGAGAGTTAGATGTCAAGGAGTACGGTACGGACCTCGGAACAGGGTTGAATTCTGGTAATGGTTGCGTGTATAATATTTATTAAGGAGTGTGCTGTGTTCTTCAGATACCTGAGAAAGACATATTTCCTTCTGGTGTTGCTTGTATGGGTTACGCCATTTGTGGCAACGCCCATTCATTTATATGAAGCGCACTCCTACCACGACGACTGCCCCGCTTGCCGCGCTGCCAAAGAGCATGCTCATTGTACTTGCGGTTTTTGCAGTAATCGCAACAATGGCAATAGCAATGACGGGGCTCTTTCGAAGAAACCACCTGAGCATAACCACGAGTTCCATTGTTTTGGTGAGTTCTGTCACGTTTGCCAAATCCTCTTCGGCCAGAACAAGATTTCCGTATCTACATCACTTGTCTTGTTTGACTACCAGCTTCTTTGCTACCATATACCACAAATCCATTCGACAATATCCACTACGTTCTTAGCCACATACTCAAGCAGGGCGCCTCCTGCGTAATCTCATTGCTTGCCATATTTATTAGCATCCCGGTTCCTGGCTGGGAATATTGGCACATCAGTTAAGATCTTTTGGGCTCTTGCATGTCCAGGTCTTGCTGGTTGTCCGATTCAACCCACTATTCACATGGAGGCGTCCATGAAATGGCGAATTATATTTGCTGCAATGTGCTTTGTAGCGCTGTTGATGGCATCAAACAGGAATGCATACGCTCAGGAAGATGATAAGAGAATTGAACGACTGGAGAAGGAAGTCTTTCGTCTCAAGCAGTTGATTGAAAGCGAGAAGGAAGAAAAGGAGCTTGAGCAATTGCTCAAGCTGGCCGAAGAGGAGGCCGCGAAAGAAGAGGCTGAAGACGTTAAGCTCGAAGAGAAGGAGTTTCGATTCAAAGGTCTGGGCCTTCAGAAACTCAATCCTGAGATAAGCATAGTCGGAGACACCATTTTCAAGGGATGGTATGAGGAACAAGACAGGATTCGTTCAAAAGCCTTCTTTCGTGTTCTTGGGCTTCATTTCACATCCTACCTTGACCCGTACACAAAATGCAAAGCCGCTGTTCCAATAACTCCAACCGGAGCCAGTCTCGGAGAAGGCTATCTAACCAGAATGAGCGTTTTGAAAAACACGAGTCTTACGATAGGTAAATTCCGGCAGCAGTTTTGCACCCTGAACCGATGGCATAAGCCCGGTCTCGACCAGATTGATTTCCCGCTGGCCCTGCGCCAGATATTCGGGGAAGGCGGCCTGTGCCAGACGGGTCTTTCGCTTGACTGGCAGAAAGGCACCGAGGGCGGAGCATCGCACAGAGCGACATTTCAAGTGGCGACAGGTGATAATCCCCGGCTGTTCGGAGGCAACAACAGGGGAACCCCGTCTTTTCTGCTTCGCTACTTGAATTACCATGACCTCACCAAGAATTCATATATTGAAGTCGGCGTATCTGGGTTGGTGGGCTGGTCCGACACGTGGACGGTTCCGGGAGACACCGTTCACGACAGCGAGCCGACCGCCGTATACGGGCTGGAGCTCAATTACCTCTGGGAACCTTCGGAGCGCATGAGGTATCGCAATTTCGAATGGCGGACCGAGGCGTATTACCTCGACAGGCGCATTATTGCTGATGATGGTTCGGGAAAGCATACCGTGAATGCATGGGGCGCTTTCACGTCGCTGCAGACCAAAGTATCCCGCACCGTAGACCTTGGACTGCATTTCGACTTCTACCAGCCCTCGATAAAAAAGTACGCCGGCGCTTCACTGGCGCCTCACGCGCTGTCCGGTGTCGGGAGTGCTTACACCTCTCAGTCGGGGCTTTATATCACCTATCACCAGAGCCCGTGGGTCAGGTTCCGTCTGCAATGTGACTACATTGATGGGCATAACATGGGCAAGCCGCAATACATTGTTTTTTTCCAGATTACCTTTGCGGCCGGCCCGCATCTGCATGAACGGTACTAACAGAAAGGAGTTCCGAAAATGAAGATTGAACGAATTGTTGTTTGTGCAATCGTACTTCTGACTCTATGCAGCTCCGACCTCGTTGCTCAAGATAACCCAAACACTGATAAAGAGAAGAAATCGGAGCCTGTATTGAAGGTTGTAACTACTCTTCCTGATTACCGTGTTTTTGCGGAAGCAATTGGAAAAGATAGAATAACCGTCAAATCACTCGTAGGGGGCGACCAGGATGCACATTTCATAAGACCCAAGCCCTCCTTCGTAACGCTGGTGAGCGAAGCGGATATCTTGATTTCTACGGGCCTTGACCTCGAACTCTGGCTTCCTGCCGTTATTGACAAATCGAATAACAAGAAGGTGCGAAGTGGAGAGGTTGGCTACGTCGCAGCCGCAGATGGGATAAACCTTCTCGAGGTACCGGAGGCTGTCTCGCGGGCTCAGGGAGGCGTTCACGTCTTCGGCAATCCTCATGTTACTTGCAGCCCCATCAACATGAAGGTTGCAGCAAGAAATATCGCCGCGGGTTTGATAAAGAACGACCCAAAGGGCAAAGACTTCTATTTGAAGAACCTGAAAGCTCTTGAAAATGAGTTCGATGAGAACCTGTTCGGAAAAGAGCTAATCGGGATACTGGGCTCAAAGACTCTCTACAAGCTTGCGGAAAAAGACAAGCTGATTCCCTTTCTGGAGAAGCAGAAATATAAGGGCAAAGCCCTGATTGAGTATCTCGGCGGATGGCTGAAAAAAATGTTTCCCCTGCGCGGCAAGAGCATTGTTACCTACCACAAGAACTGGATTTACTTTATTAAGCTATTTGGCCTGAAAGAAGCTGGTACTGTGGAGCCAAAGCCAGGCATCCCGCCTTCCGCGAAGCACGTAACAGAACTCATAGAGCTTATGAAAAAACAGGAAATCAAGATAGTCCTTGCTGCAAACTACTTCGACCAAAAAAAAGTCGAGAGCGTTGCAAGCAAGACCGGTGCTGAAGCTGTGATAGTACCCTTGTATGTTGAGGGAACCAAGGAAGTCAAGACCTATTTCCAGCTTGTTGACTACTGGGTAGAACAATTGCTGGCAGCCGCGAAGAAGACCGGGCTCATCAAAGATGACAAAGAGGAACCTCAAGAGAAGGAAAAAAACAAGCAAGGCAAATAGCACTGGAGGAAATATGTCTGAGACAACGAACTTTTTCTTGATGCAGATTACGCTATTGGCGATAGTGCTGGTGCTTCACACTTACATCGGCTTGCACATAATCAGGCGGATGCTGATATTCTCCGACCTCGTACTGGATCAGCTTGCAGCATTCGGTGCGCTCGTCGGGATTGGTCTCGGGATTCACTATGGGGCGGCATCATCCTATCTTGTGTCGCTTGTGGCGGTGCTTTTCGGCTGCTTCCTGCTTGCCGTTATAAAACCCAGGAACCCGCTTATTCCGAGGGAAGGGGTAATTGGAATAATGTACGCACTGGCGCTTGTCGCATCCCTTCTTCTGGCCGACAAACTCACAGGCGGTGAAGTCCATGTTTCTGAAACTCTTACTGGCTCGATGCTCTGGGTAACATGGCCGCTTGTCTGTGTTACAGCCATCGCCTACGTTTTACTACTTATATTCCATTACAAATTCCGTCGTAAGTTCATTGAATTGACCAAAAAAGGCCAGGAAAAGAACACCAGATTGTGGGACTTTTTCTTCTTCAGCACACAGGGAATAATAACAGTCCTTATTGTTCCCATAGCCGGAGTTCTCCTTGCCTATGCATTTCTCATGATACCTGCGGCTATGGCTGCCATGTTTACAAATAAGTGGGGCAAAGCGGTCGCAATGGGCTGGAGCCTCGGATTTATCGCATGCCTTATCGGTTTGTTCAGTTCCTACTCCTTCGACCTGCCATACGGCCCGAGCCTTGTGCTGGCCATGGGAGTGTTTTTCCTGTGTGCACTCGTTGCTCGCGCTCTGTTACATTCCCGGAAAGGAGTTGTCGTATGAGCCACTTCATCGAAGTTCTCGGCATTCCTTATCTCGTGTGCTTGACCATGGTGGGCATCCTGGGGCACTTGGGCATTCATGTACTCAAAAGAGAGGTTATCTTCATTGATATCGCACTGGCACAGGTAGTGGCTGTGGGAGCTATTGCTGCTCATCTCTTGTTTGGTGTGCATGGAAATTCTCTTGGCGCATATACTTTTGCTCTTGGCTCTGCAGTAGTAGCAGCCGGGTTTTACGCTGTAGTCCGCAGAAAGATAATCCAGATTCCATTGGAAGCGGTCATTGGAATTAGCTATGCAATTGCGGCTGCGGCTGCGCTTTTCCTGGTCGGCATTGCCCCCGGTGGGCATGTTCATATACACAAAATGCTGGCAGGAAGCATGCTTTGGGCTGATTGGAAAGACCTGTTGCTCTGTATAGTCATCTTCGGAGCAACGGGCTTGTGCTTCTATTTCTTCCGTAGACCATTCGAGAAGATATCAGAAGATTACGAAGGCGCCTTATCAGAACGAATGAAAGTAGTATGGTGGGACTTCCTCTTCTATTCTCTTCTGGGCTTGGTGATTACTATAGCCGTCAGCATCGGTGGCGTGGTTGTTGTATTCGCACTGTTGATTATACCGGCCACGTTATCTGCTATCTTCTCTTCGAGGTGGAGTGCGAGGTTGTTTATTACCTGGACAACCGCAGCGGCAGCTTCTCTGGCAGGATTGCTTTTCGCCTATACTCTCGACTTCTCAATAGGCCCTTCGGTGGCGGCATTTCTCGGTGTTGCTCTGGTTCTTGCTGCCCTCACCAGGATACTACATCGCAAACTTGCCGTTGCCTTGACAGGATTAGCGGTTTTTGGGTTTGTAATATTGATTGTTTTGGGACATTCCAATCAACAGTCAGAAAAGGCACGTGAAGCAGTCTCTGTACCTGCAAGCACAAGGGATACTGACAAGGCAGCAACGCCTGCCCCAGCATTACATCCTGTTGAGTTCCCTTCGCCCGAGGATATTGCCGACATGAAGGACTGTGCAGAGATTGAACGTGTCTTCAAAAAGGCGGCAGATGCTGAAATGGCAAGTGCGCTTGTCTGTCGGGCACTGGAGTTAAATCCCAAGATTGGCACGCGACTGGCAATTGTTTTCCTGAAAGATAATCCGCCTTTCTTCTTCTGCCAGCAGGTAATCTCCAAGCTGAATGATATCATGGATGAACCTGTTGAGTTTGACCCGGAAGAATCCTTCGGCAGTGATAATAATAAGAAAGCAATTGCAAAGCTCAAGAACCTCCTCGGCTTGCAATGAAACTTGAACAATGATTTCAGATTGGAATACCAATAGGTGCGCTAAATTGTAGAGTACGACAGGAACAGAGAGTCAGAGAGTTTCCGGCGGTTTTTCCTCCATGAATGCCTTATATTGCAAACTTCATGCGCGCGTCAGTGAGAACAGAAAGCATGCAGGGCACCTGCCGGATTTCTCTAACTGTTAACCAGTTGCGCTGTTAGGGCAAGAAGTGTGTGGGCTTTTGTCGCTCGCGCTGTTGACTTAACTGCTTGTCTGGCAAGGGTTTATAATACTGAACTCCCCAGTCGTAACACACAGCGCACCAAAACAATTAACACGGCAAGTGACGCAATTCCTTACTTTACAAGGTGTTACGCGAAGAGCCAGATATTCTGTCTCGGAAGAAAGCCGGAAGCTTTGAGGCATATCGAGTCTCCTACGCAGAGAGACTGGCAGACTTATCTGAACGGTTGTGCCAGAAAGAATCCAATTCTGGAGGCATACAAGTACCTGGATTACCTCAACCTGCCCACGGTCAGGACATATTCACAGGCTGCCGAGCATTTTGGAGTCAGCCGCCAGCGTGTCTGTCAATATGTCGGCCTCGCGACCAGACTCCCCCGAGATTTCATAGAATGGCTCTCCGGAATTGATTCGCCGCGCCTGCTGAAATACTTCAGCGAACGGCGCCTGCGACCTCTTGTCGGGGTACGGGACGAAGCTCGTCAGCAGGAAATCATAAGAAGAATGATAGCGGAGGTTCAGCTTGGAGGAGTAATCGCATCCGACCCGGTCTTATTCTAATAACCCGAAGGGCAGAGTTCCACGGGCTTGCCCGTGGGTACCTACTAACAACCCTAAAGCCATTTCTGAAACTTATCAAACAACTCATCTATGTTGGGTCTTTCTGACTGGGGATAACTGGATAGTATAGCTTCTGGAATCCTGCTATAGCGGTTGTTTGCTTCCGAGAGTTTCTGTCTAACAACCCGAAGGGCAGAGCTCCCGGGGCTTGTCCGTGGGTATATCCTTTCACCTTTGGTGAAAGTCGCCGGAGCCTCTGTGAGAGCGCTGTGTGTTCTCTCAGCAACGAAGAACTCTTCTCGCAAAGCCTCTGACACAGCCTTCCACAGTGTGTGGCCCGCGCCCGGCGTGTCAAAGACACTGCGGCCGCCGCGTGGCACGAATAGCCGTAAGTGGCGACCCCGTCTATAGTTACGTACCTGCCGCTGCGCCTGTGGATCAGGTGCCGCGATCCCCCGCTCCTGTGGAATCATGGTGGTTCTGGACGAGGGTGTTCGAGGGTGTCGCAGGGTGTGTGAGAGGTCTGAGAGAGTCTTCGACAGGTCTGCAGCAGGTCTACTGGAGTCTCTCGCGAGCTTTCCTTGAGTTTCCGCGAGAGGCTCCCCGCCTTTCTTCCAGGAACATGTAGGCGCATCGCGCCGCAGGCCGCACCCCGTGCGCCTCAGGGGGACGATACCTGAAAAGAATCTCCGCACGAGTCTTCGAGCGAGCTTTCGCAGCTCTCTTTAAGTCTCTCTGTGAAGCTCTGCAATACTCTCTGCGGACCCTTTGCGAGTCTCTCCACGATCCCTGCAAGACTCTCCCACGGTCCTCCGCCACATTCTCCAGGGACCTTGGCGGCTTTTCCTACGTGTGTGCGGAGAATGCGCCGTTTTCGGCGAGAATTCGCGCTCCAGGGTGGCCAATTCGCAGCTTCAGATAGCCCTTCCCCTGTTTGCCGTTAGAAAATCCTGGCCGCCAGCGGCTTGGCTGCACTGAAAATATGACGGGTATTACTTCAATTGAAAGCTATGGGCTTGGCCTGTGGAGGGGGAGCTGCCACGCGCTTTGACCGTGAGACTTACTATGAAGATTAAGAAACCGAGTATACTGAAGCCCGCGGAGACAAATAAGCCCATTTGCTGCCTAGGGAATCCCAGAGTTCTCGATAACGCGCAAGTTCTACTGCATCCACAAGAAGCACCACTCGCTTACGCCCTCGGCGGAAGCTTTCCTCAAGGCCGTTGGCAATACTTGTATGTGGTCATAGGCGCTGGCTGATAGACGGTCCTCCGTGTATCGTCATTTCCAATTGGCTTTCCTGAGCAAAATACTCAGAATTAGCAAAAGGTGTCTCTTTCTCTCTTTTTGCGGGAGGCCTGAATGAAGGAAATCGATGCGAGAGACCTAGCCTGTCCCGGCCCGGTTCTTAAGACGAAAGATGCTCTTGCCGGGTCGTCTGCTGGCGACAGAATCCGGGTTATCGTGGACAACAAGGCCGCCCGGGACAACGTGCTGCGCTTCGCCCAGAGCGGCGGGGACCCGGCACGGGTGATATCCGAATCCGACGAGAAGATAGAAATTGAAATTACGCGAGGTGAAGGAGAAGGTGAATCTTGCCAGCCGTTGCTGGTGGCAGCACCACCTGTGGTATTTGTCGGCAGTGACACTATGGGCCGCGGTGACGACAAGCTCGGCAAAATACTCATTGGTGCTATGCTCGGCGCCCTGCCCGAAACAACCCCGAGGCCATCTGCAATCGTGTTTATGAACGCAGGGGTAAAACTCGCGGTGGAAAGCTCGGAAATGCTCGACAAGATAAGGAAACTTGAGGAACTCGGAATCGAGATACTCGTCTGCGGCACCTGCCTTGACTACTTCAACCTGAAGGATAAAGTTGCCGTGGGCAAAGTGTCGAACATGTTCTCGATTCTCGAGACATTCCTCAAAGCAGGAAATGTGGTTGCCGTGTAGCATTCCTGAACGTGCGTGGGACAAACCTTGTTGAAAGGAGTCGCTGATGGAAGGCCAAGAAAAGATGTGGAAGGAACTCGGTATAGACCTTGAGCGCCACGACCTACTCATGCAGGCGCTCGGAAAAATTTACGGGGATATCTACCTCAAGCAAGAGAATCGGCCCGAGGGGATGGGGTATCTCGACTTCGTCGTCTCGGAGGTGCACGGGCTGCGCATCAAGGAACTGCTGGATCACAAGGCTGCCGGCGGCTACGTGGCGGGGACGTTCTGCGTGTACGTTCCTGACGAGCTTGTCACAGCCACGAACGGCCTGAGCGTGGGTCTGTGCGGGGGCGCGCAGTTCACCGTGCCCGACGGGGAGGCGGTGCTGCCGCAGGCGCTCTGCCCGCTCATAAAAAGCGCGATGGGCTTCAAGTTGGCGAAAATCTGCCCCTATTTTGAGGCGGCCGACTTCCTCATCGGAGAGACCACCTGCGACGGCAAGAAAAAGACGTGGGAAGTCCTTAACGAGGGTATCAAGGAAACCTACATCGTAGACCTGCCCCAAAAGAAGAGCGAGGCCGGCAGGCAGCTCTGGCACAAGGAAATTTACGACCTTGCGGAATTCCTCGAAGAGAAAAGCGGCGTCGAGATGACCGTTCCAGGCCTGAAGGAGCGTATAGACGCGCACAACAAAAAGCGCCTTGCCATCAAACGCATATACGAGACGCGCAAGGCCGACCCCGTCCCGATAAGCGGCAAGGACGCGCTCCTCGTGTCGCAGGTCGCCTTTTACGACGATACCGAGCGCTTCACGGCGAAGATGAACGAGTTGGGCCAGGAACTCGAGCAGCGCGTGAAGGACGGCGTCGGCGGCTTCCCGAAAGGCGCGCCGCGCATCATGGTTTCGGGCACGCCCATGGCAGTGCCCAACTGGAAGCTGCACGACATCCTCGAAAACAGCGGCGCGGCGGTCGTCGTCGAAGAAACCTGCACCGGGACGAGATATTTCGACCATGCCGTCATCGAATCGAAGGCTGGAGACCGCGACGGCGTGCTGCGCGAAATCGCAGACCGCTACCTCGATATCAACTGCTCCTGCTTCACCCCCAATAATGAACGGATTGACCAGATTGTGCAGCTGGCAAGAGAATATAACGCGGACGGCGTGGTGTACTACGTCCTGCAGTTCTGCCATGGATACAACGTCGAGTACAAGCGGGTCGAGGACAGGCTCAAAGCGGAGGGCATCCCGGTCATCAAGATAGAGACGGACTACGGTACGGAAGACACAGGCCAGCTTTCAACGAGATTGGAAGCGTTCCTGGAGCAGATTAAGCAGAAGAAGTAGATGACAGCATACGCTGGATTGGACATAGGCTCGAGGACGACAAAACTGGCTATCCTCCAGGATGGCCAGTTCGCCTTCAAGATACGTGACACAGGCGTTGCACCTGTGGCAACCTGTGCGGCACTGCTTGACGGCAAGAGGTTTGATAAGATTATCGCCACCGGCTATGGCCGGCATCTGGCAAAGGCAGAGTTCACTTATCCTACGGTTACGGAAATACTCGCGGCTACGAAAGGTGCGTATCAATTCTTCCCCGAAGCGCGCACAGTGCTTGATGTTGGTGGTCAAGACAGCAAGGTAATCGCGCTTGGTGGCGACGGCTCCTTCACCAACTTTCTGATGAACGACCGTTGCGCTGCCGGTACAGGAAGATTTCTCGAAATAATGGCTGCCTCTCTGCAGTTGCCAATCGAAGAGTTTGCGCAGCTTGCGCTCGAAGCAGACTCAGCCATAGAGATAAACAGCATGTGCAGCGTGTTTGCGGAAAGCGAGGTCGTTTCACTGATTGCCTCAAGGGCGGATCTCAAGAGCATCGCTCTTGGCCTTCACCAGGCGATAGCAAACCGCCTCGGCGCACTCCTTGCCAAAGTAGGTGCTCAAGAGCCTGTGATGTTCATCGGCGGTGTTGCACGCAATCCAGCTGCGGTAAAGTTGCTTAGAGCCAAACTTGGGGGAAAAAAGGTTCACGTTGAGAAGTGGCCTCAGTTTGTGGTCGCTTCCGGTGCTGCCATAATTGCCGCAGACGCAGGTTAGCCGGCAACGACTGCCCCCTATCTGTCTCCTCTACCTGTACACCGACATTTCCAACCAGGGGTTGGCTGCACCAGAATTATGACACGACTCAGTTTGATTTGACGTTGTTTCTGTCTTAAGGCTTTCAAGTTCCCTGCTCCGGGGGCATATGTCGGCTTACGCAGTTTCTTTGAAAAAAACAACAGAGAAAAAGATTTTGGTGTTGACGGCTGGCTACTTATGGCCTATACTGTCTATAGATGTCTAATAAAGGGTAATAGAGGGGAATTAGTTATGCTACTTGATGTGCGCGAAGCAGCAGATATTCTGAAAGTATCGACCAAGACAATATACCGCTGGCTCTCAGCCAAGAAGATCCCCCATGTCCGTGCTGGGAATCAGTACAGGTTCTCGCGGGCGGAGCTCCTCGCCTGGGCCGGCTCATCCGGGAAAACTGTCGAGCCGACAGCCGTGCACGAGTCCGAGGCGCTTGAAACCTACCTCCCATCGGTTCACGAAGCTCTAAGGGACGGCGGCATTTTCTACCGCGTGAGTGGTTCGACAACCGAAGAGGTGTTCCGGGAAGCGGCATCAATTCTCAACGTGCCTCCCGGCGTAGACCGGAAGTACCTCCTGGAATGCCTTACTGCCCGCGAGGGACTCGCATCGACAGGCGTCGGCGAGGGCGTAGCTATCCCGCACCCGCGGCATCCGTTGCCTCATTTGACGCGTTGTCTACTGTCACTCTGTTTTCTTGAGAAACCAATCGACTGGAAGGCGGTTGATTCCGTACCGGTTCACGCGGTGTTCCTGCTCCTGTGTCCAACGACGCGAAGCCACCTGCATCTCATGTCGCACCTCGCTTTTGTGCTGAGGGAGCCCGGTGTACGCGAGCTTCTGAGAAGTGAAGCGTCGAGAAGAGACATCCTGTCCGGGATTGGGGAGGCGGAAAAACTTCTCTTCGCGCAATCTTCCAGAGACGTCAGTAACGGGGCGTAAGCACAAGGCAGAACACACGAGAAGGAGTCAAGACAATGAGACTATCGCAGCTGCTCTTACCGGAGTGCATTGCTCAGGATTTACACTTCACTGACAAGGAATCTGTTCTGCAGGGCATTGCAAAACTCGCCAAGAAATCCAACATACTGAAAGATGTCAGGGAACAGGACATTCTGCAGGGATTGCGACAGCGAGAGCAGCTTGGCTCTACAGGATTCGGGAGCCGAATAGCCATACCGCATTGCCGTCTGGCCGGAGTCCCAGACTTCATTGTCGGGATTGCCACCACGCGTGAAGGCGTGGACTTCGATGCCATAGATGGCAAGGAAGTCCACGTTTTTTTGTTTGTAGTAGGTCCTGAAAGGGAAACCAACGAGCACCTGCGTATCCTGTCCGCAATATCGCAAATCCTGCACTTTCCCGGAATTGTAGACAAGCTTCTCTCCGCGAAGACGCCAGACGCGCTGCGCGAGGTTTTTCTGATGCACGCACCGGCCGAGGCTGAAGTGAAAGGCGGTAGAGATAGGCGTCTGGTTCACCTCTTTGTACAGAGCGATGACCTGTTCAACGAACTTTTAAACACCGTGGCCGGTATCGGGCCTGTTTCGATGGAAGTTATAGAAAGCAGTAACGCCAGGCGCTACCTCGTCAGGATGCCACTGTTTGTGGGCCTGTGGAGCGACAAGGACCTCGGATTGAGCCACGCGATAATCGCGGTGGTGGAGAAAGCCATGACGAACGAGTTGATACGCCGCATCGAGAGGGTCACCGGCAAGCTGGACAAGTGCAACCAGGTCATGGTGGTTGTTCAGGAGGCATTCTATGCAGCCGGCTCGTTAGAAGTCTGACTGCAGGAAAGGTAATAACCGTGTTTGACAATCTCTCCATACTGGCAGTCCTCGGCCTTGCTGTAGTAGTCAGCCTGTATGCCGGAAGGCTGGCACGTAAGATACATCTCCCTTCAATTATTGGCTATATGGTCCTCGGTGTCGTCATCGGCAACTCGGGATGGAACCTGTTGAACGCGCAGGCTCTTGGAAGATTGTCGTTTATCACTGAGATATGTCTTGGCTTTGTAGCTTTCAGCATCGGGACTGAACTGAGCATCAGTTCCCTGAAGCGGCACGGATACGGAATTACAAGCATCATCCTGGCAGAGTCATTCGGAGCGTTCCTGGTCGTATGGGGGGCTCTTTACCTGATTACCGGGGATATGCCCCTATCCCTTATATTCGGCGCTGTCGCTCCTGCAAGCGCTCCCGCGGGCACTGTGGCGGTAATCCAGGAATACAAGTCCAAGGGCAGTCTCACGAAAGCGCTCTATGCCGTGGTCGGCTTCGACGATGCCCTTGCCATACTCATATTCGGCTTTGCCTATACTATAGCGCGTAATTCCCTTTTGTGCGAGGGGGCAGGCGGAACTGAAGACCTGCTGCCCACGCTGTGGGTGCCCATGAGGGAGATTCTCCTGAGTCTTCTTGTCGGTGCGGTCATCGGGTTTGTCTTCTGCCAGATTGTCAGAAAGCTGCAGAATCCCGGCGAGATACTGATCGTGGTGTTCGGTGCGGTTCTCTTTGCGACAGGCATTTCGCTTACCTGGAACCTGTCGCTGATTCTCACAAACATGGTGCTGGGATTTGTGTTGGTCAACACCCGCTCTTCCATCCTTGTCAGAAGGGTGATGGGGCCGGTTATGAATGTAATGCCGCTGTTATTTGTGCTCTTTTTCTGCCTCGCCGGCGCGCATCTTCAACTGAGCGCACTTCCGCAGCTCGGCCTGATTGGTCTGGTATATGTTATCGGCAGGTCAGCCGGGCTTATCTGCGGCTCCCGCCTCGGGGCTATGGTCGGTGGTGTTGAAGAAAAAGTGAAGAAGTACGTGGGGCTGGGGATACTGTCACAGGCCGGGGTTGCTATTGGACTCGCTCTTATCGCTAAACAGCAGTTAGACCAGTTGGGCACGGAACACGCGTTAGCTGTGGGGTCGGCAGTCATCGCTACAGTAACTGCAACATCAGTTATATTCGAGATTGTCGGCCCCATTTTAACAAAGGTGGCGCTCAGGAAAGCAGGAGAGATACCTCAGGAGGCGGCGAGCGAAGTACAGCAGTAGAAGGAGATACTGGAATGGCCGAGAGGTCAATCGGTGATATGCATATCAGGGATGTGCACAGGCTCATCATCGAGAATGCTGCCACCATCGGTGCAGACCGCCCGCTGACCGAGTTGCTGCAAAAGATAATTGCCGACCCCCGGAGCCGGCATGTCTATGTCGTTGACGAAGAGGGGACTCTGATTGGTTCTGTGCGACTGAATGCCATTGTGAAACAGCTCTTTCCAATGACAACGGCGGCCTCCTCAGGGGAATACAGGACACTGGAGATTCTGGCGACCTATGATGCGAAAACCGTCAGCGACTTGATGAACGAGAGCCCGGTGTTTGTTCAGGAAGAAACGACTGTGAACGAAGCTGTGCAACTGATGGTCGCCGAAGGCGTGAACGAGCTTCCGGTGGTTGATGAAAAGAGACGGGTGACAGGAGAAATCAACTTCTTGGAGGTCATCGCCGCGTACCTGAAAGCGAAACGGAATACTTGACACTCGTGTCTACTTCAGACAGGAGGAATACAATGCTGGCTTTCATACAAGGAATCGGAATCTGGGAGTTGGTGATTATTGGCGGGATAGCCCTGCTTATTTTCGGCGGCAGGTTGCCGCAAGTCGGGAAGAACCTGGGCAAGAGTATTTCGGAATTCAAGGAAGGGCTCAAAGGCCTTGAGAA
>CAYWBA010000034.1:0-14008 GCA_964455955.1 uncultured Planctomycetota bacterium
CTCGGCCGCGTTTTATGCGCCCGGCCTTAAGCAGTTCGGAATAGTCGGTCATCATCATTGCCTGCGAGAATGATTTTTGGGCCTGTGAAAACCTCGTGCACAAAATCGCCTTCGCGGCCGAGGCGACCTGCAGCCTCACTGCGGGTGTAAACAGTGTAATTGACTTCGCGTTTCAGACGCCGCTCGATACGGGCTACCGCCAGCGCAAGCTTCCTGTCGGAAACCTCGCCGACAATCATGATGTCTATGTCGCTGTTTGCATTGGCTTGCCCGCTGGCGAACGAGCCATAAACAAACGCGAGCTCAACACCGGGGATTTTGCTGAGGCTCAAGCGGATTTCCTCGCCCGCGCCGGTGGTCTTGAGAAAGAGATTCCTGAGGTCATCGTGAATCGGGGAGTCCTTTCTGAGGGAGAAATGTTTCTGATTACCGAGGGCCCGGGAAGTCATGATGCCCGCGGTCTGAAGATTGGCGAGTTCACGTGCCAGGCTGCCCGGCGATTCCTTTAGGATACTCGCCAGTTGGCGGACGTAGAAGCTCTCTCCCGGATGGAGGAAAAAGTGGGAAAGTACTTTAATGCGCAGGTTGGAAGAAAAGAGGGATTTGAGTGTTGAAGGTAACTGTACCATCGCACCATCCTTGTTACTGATTTAGCAACGATTGTACTCAAATCTACAACATTGTCAAGGGAATTTTCTGCCAGGCTGCTGTTTTCGCGGTGGAGGGGGCGGGATAGTGGATTTTGTGAAGGGGAAAAAGGGGGTAAATTCCTCTGTGTTCTACGGGGCGGTGTGGTTATAATGGGGTTTCCTCGGAGTGTGTTATGGTTGTCAGTCTTGAAGATGTGAAATTTGCTTACCGCTCGGGGGCCGGGAGCCTCGAAGTGCTCTCGATACCGGCCTGGAAACTTGAGGAAGGCAGCCGCGTGGCAATATCAGGCCCGTCCGGCTGCGGCAAGAGCACGCTTCTTAACATCATCGCGGGCCTGCTTGTGCCGGACGAGGGGCGGGTCGAGGTCTGCGGCGAGCGGCTGGACAGGATGGGCGAGGCAGCCCGCGACCGGTTCCGCGCGGCGCACCTCGGCTACATATTTCAGAACTTCAACCTGCTGCAGGGCTTCACCGCGCTGGAGAACGTGCTGCTTGCCATGACCTTCTCCGGCAAGGATGCAGGCGCGGCATTTGCAGAGGAGCTGCTTGAGCAGGTCGGGCTCTCGGCCCGCATGCACCATTACCCGGCGCGGATGTCTGTCGGGGAGCAGCAGCGGGTCGCGGTGGCGCGCGCGCTTGCGAACAGGCCGGACCTTGTATTAGCGGATGAGCCGACCGGGTCGCTGGACCCGAAGAATTCCTCCGAGGTTATAAAGCTGCTCAGGGAGACCACGACCGACCGCGGCGTGAGCCTGATAGTTGTGAGCCACGAGGAGGAGGTTGTCAACGCCTTCGAGAAGCAGGCGCGTTTCCTTGATATCAATAAGGCTTTCGCGGGTGCGGGAGGTGCGAATTGAGTTTCTGGCGGATAGTGTTGAGGAGCCTGCGCCAGCATCTGATGAGCACGCTTCTGGCAGCGTTCAGCATAGCAATCGGCACGGCGCTTCTGATTACGGTTTACAACCTGCGGGTGCAGACGCAGGAGAAGTTTGAGTCCACGGGCAGCGGGGTGGATGCGATACTTGCGCCCAAGGGCTCGCCGCTTCAGATTGTTCTCTCTGCGATATACAACCTTGAGGATATGCCGGGCGCGATAAAGTGGACTTTTGTCAAGGAGGTAGCCGGAAGCAACCTTATTACTGATGCGGTATCGTTTGTAAAGGGGCACTCCTTCGGCGGGTTCCACGTGAATGCAATCGAGCCGGAGTTTTTCTCGGAGTTCGAGTACAGGCCGGGCCACAAGTTTTCCTTCGAGGCATCTCTCGGCGGGAAGGGGCGCGTTTTCGAGAAGCGCCTCGAGGCTGTAGCAGGCGCGGAAGCTGCGAAGGCGCTCGGAATCACGCTCGGCAGCCGCTTCAACCCGGTCTGCGGCTTGCGTGCCGGTGCGCGTGCGCACGCCGAGGAGATAGCATTTACCGGCATAATGGCCCCGACCGGCACGCCCCACGACTACGCGATTTACATCCCGCTTGAGACAGTTTACGGGCTTGAGGGGCACACCGATGATGCGGCCGCAATGGCCACGGACGAGTCTGTCCGCACGGTGAGCGGCGCGTTAATCAAGCTGAGGCGCATCGAGGTTGCGGGCGAGACGATGATGCATCCCGACATACACCGGCTCAAGTACGAGATAAACCAGAACAAGGCGGCCCAGCTTGTGGTGCCCAACGAGGTCCTGCCCAAGCTTTTCTCAATTATCGGCTGGGTGACGAAAGTGCTGACCGGCATATCGGCACTTGTTATCGCGCTGGCGGGTCTTTTCCTCTTTGTGTCCATGTACTGGGCGCTGCGTGAGCGCAGGCGCAATATCGCGCTTATGAGGGCACTTGGCGCGACAAGGCGGACAGTGTTCGCGCTCGTGCTCGCGGAGGCGTTTGCAATCGCGCTTATAGGCGCCATCGCCGGCGTGGCCGGGGCGCATGCGATTCTCGCGGCCGGGGTGGCGCTAATCCGCGCCGAGACGGGGGTGATGCTCTCAGCGCTGTGCATTTCGCTTGCCGACATACTCGCGGTGCCGGCGGCGGTTGTTCTTGGAGTTCTGACAGGTGTCATCCCGGCTGTGCAGGCTTACCGCCTGGGGGTGTTGAGAAACCTTCAGCCTGTCTCGTAAGATAAGGAAAGAGGGGAATTGCAGCCATGCGGAAGTCGTCTGTCTTGTTCGGACTCGCATCCGCGGCTGCGTTTCTTGTCGGGTTTGTGGCTGGCGTAAATTACAGCGGAGGCGAGGCCGGGAGGATATCGCGGCTGTTTCTAATGCAGAAACGGCTCAGGGCGTCGAAGGTTGATGTCCCGTATGGATGCCTGACCTACGAGATTGATGAGTCAAGCCTTGAGGATGTTGCTGATGTGGCTAATGTTCGATTCGCCCAGCTTGGGAAGTGGGCGGCGGACGAGCACGGCGAGTTCCCGCCAGCCCCGGTGGATGTGGCGGCGCTGCAGGAAAAAGAGGTTTATATTGTCGGCTTTATGTACCCGCTCGAGTCCGGCGCCGAGATAAGCAAGTTCAAGCTGATGCGCCTGACGCAGACCTGCTGCTGGGGGCCGCAGCCGGAGTACAACCAGTTTGTCCTTGTGATAATGTCTCACAAGGTGAAGTTCGAGCGGATAAAGCCGGTGGCGGTGCTTGGGAAATTCTTCGTCGAGTGCAAGCCGGTGGCGGGCTATATTTACCGCATGGCGGGCAGCGAGTCCGCGGCGGTTGTCGAGGAGGCGCAAGTCAAGGCGATTGATTACGCATCGCTTGAGGAGAAAGGCATACCGCGGCTCGACCTGGCGCTTATGGAGAAGCTGCTCTACCCGGAGCTTAACAATGGGAGGATAGAGAACTGGCCGAAGGAAGTCCTCGAACTTGAGGGCAAGACGGTTTTCGCCGAGGGCTATATTGTCTACCGGTTCCCGCCGCCGATAGGAAGCAAGAATGAAAAGATTGTTCTCAGCATATACCCGAACACCGAAGATGCAGGCCTGACGAGCTCGGTGTTTATCCGTTTCAAGGAAGAGCAGGAAGTTCCGCCCCTCTGGGCAGGCCGCGCGGCGGTGACGGGGGAGTTCATGATACACAGGTATCCCCACTCCTGGGGGACAAGCGGCATTATTATGCTTCACCTGGCAGTAAACGGGGTGCCTGAATAGGCTCCGGGGCGGGGCAATAAAATTGTATTTTACCCTGCACACCCGGCACCGCGGCGGTTAATATAGGGGCGTGCCTGATAAGCTGAGCAAGAAGGTGGTGGTCGCAGCCTCGCAGGGGGATGAGGCTGCGATTACGAGGCTGGTGGAAACCTACCAGCAGCCGGTATACAACCTCGCGTACCGCATGGTCCACTGCCGGGCCGAGGCCGAGGATGTCGCGCAGGACATTTTCCTGCACCTTCTCGATGTCCTGGACCGCTACGACCCTGCGCGGCCGTTTGAGCCGTGGCTGTTCCGGGTCGCGACGAATTACATCCTCAACCACCTCAAGGTACGCAGGGTAGGGACTGTTTCCATGGAGGCCCTGCGCCGGCCGGGCGCCCTGGAGGAAGCGGCGGTGGAGCTGGCGGACCCCGGCTCGTCCGCGACAGCCCCGGTGGAGCAGTCTGAGAAGTATGAAGCGCTGCACAGGGCGCTGGGCGAGCTCCCGCCTGACTGGCAGGCGGTGGTCACACTCCACTACATGCAGTCATACCCGGTAAGCGATATTGCTTCAATTCTCGATGTGCCTGTCGGCACGGTCAAGAACCGCCTTTTCAGGGCCCGGAACATGCTGTATGAAAAACTGCGGAAATTTTTGGAAACCGGCAGCATTAGGTAGCTGTACAGGAAGGTAGGAGAGACGCATGGAATGCTACAGGGCAAGAGAACTGATACAGGAGAAGCTCGCTCGCAAGCTCGATGCCGGGCTGGCGCAGGCTCTGGCGGGCCATCTCGCAGGCTGTCCCGGTTGCAGGGCGTTCGAGAGCGGCATGGGGGCGCTTGATTCGCTCATGTCGGGCGAGCCGCTTGAAGATGCGCCTGAGGGGTTTGCCGCGCGGGTGCGCCAGGCTGCATCCCGGCGGCGCAGGAAGGCGCTGAGTTTTGAGCGAAGGAATCTGCGCATCGCTGCAGCCTGCGTCGCAGCCGCCCTCCTGCTTGTGGCTTTCGTGCCGTTCTTTGTGGGCCTGCCGCCGGCGGAGGAGCTTACCGGCAGGCTTGCCTCGATAGCGCCGCCCGTGCCCGGGTCGGCGCCGGGGCTTGCCGAGGCGCTCGAGGGCATTGAATCGTCGTGGGATTCAGTTTCGCGCATCGAGATACCCGCCTTCGGGCTGACAGGTGCGCTTATGGCCCTTCTCGGTGCGCTTGCCGCCGCCATGGTCATGGCTGAAGCTGTCTACTTCGCGCTTCCATATCGGAGAAAAAGATGAAAACTGCAAAACTTCTGTCAGCTCTGCTGTTAGTACTAACCATCGGGGCGCTGCTCTTTGCCGGATACGCCTGCGCCGATGAGGAAGCGCACCAGGGGCCCAGGATGATGGGGTTTGCAAAAATCTATCCGGGCTGGGTCTTTCTGCTGTGGGCGACAGGCCTCGTCCTGCACTGGCTGCTTCTCGCATCATTTCCAAACCGGACAGGGAGGCTGACCGCGCTGTTTGGTCGCTCCCCCTGGAAAAGCCTGGCTTTAGGGCTTGTCAACTTGTTTGTTATCATAGTGGTTCTGAGTGCGCTCGAACGTGCCAAACCCCTGGTTTTAATCCTCTCTGTTATTGCGCTGGTCTTGCTGTTTGTCGGCATCCACGGCAGGAGCAGGGCGCTGGGCAGGAGGATTCTGAAAGCCTCGAAGCTTGAGCAGGGCGCGTTTGCCCAAATCAGCGTGGGCTGGAGCGTGGTCGCGTTCCTGTGCGCCATCCCCTACATCGGCTGGTTCATCCTTGCCGCCTACTTCTTCGGGGGCGGGCTTGGCGCACTTACGCTCTCGTTCTTCAGCCAGCCCGGTACATCCAAAGATTAAAGATGCGGAAACTCTTTAGGAAAGGAGAAGTAAGATGAAGATGCTTCTTGCGTTTGCCGCGCTAATTGTGGCGCTCGGTGCGGCTGGTGCCGCAGTTAACGGGTATTTTGAGCGAAGCAGTGAGGCGGAGCGGTTGAATGCCGCCATGGACACGCTCGAGGCCCGCGTCTTCGCCGCCGAGCAGACGGTCGAGTTCATGCAAGCTCAGTCGCAGCAGGTGCCTGAAACGGCGGCGCAGCCGCAGGTGGGGGACGAAGACACGGCAGCCTTGCAGGAGAAGGTCGAAGCGCTCGAGGCGCAGGTCAGCTCGCTGCAGGAATCTGAGAGGGAGAACGGGGCGCAGATTGCCCGGCTTGGGGAAAAGATGGAGAGCGCGCCGGTGAGCTCGCCTGCAGGGCCTGTGGTCCGCAAGGATGAGATAGAGGACCTGATAGATGAAAAGATGAAGGGACGGCAGCCGCTTGGCAAAGAGCCTCCCCTTTCAGCAGTTGCAGCCCGGCTTGACCTTGAGGAGATTGAGCGAAACCAGCTCGAAGACATCCTTCGCCGGAAAAAGAACGAGATGATGACGCTTCTTCAGACCCCGCGCGCCGATGGCACAAACCTGCTCGACGAGTTCAGCGATGAACTGATATCGCTCATGGCTTCAGGTGAGGCGGACGGGCAGGCGGGCAAGAAAGTGTTTATGAAGTTCTTCCAGCGTGTTGCTTCCGAAAGGGTGCCGGGAACGGAAAAGACCTATCTCGCCGAGATAATCAAGATGCAGCAGGAGACAAGAGATGCTTTCAAGCAGGCGCTTTCGCCCAAGCAGTACCAGGCGTTCGAAGTGCTGGCTGTCCCTGACCCTTTGGAGATAAAAATCCCCAGCGAGCCTATTGAGGTCTATATCCAGCAGCGCGCGCAGGCTTCCGGTGTTGTCCCGGGCGGATAGCCTGCATTTCCAAAAAACACCTGCTTGAAAACCCGCTATAAAGAGAAACCGGATATGATGTCAGAAAGGCGATTCTGGTGCTGGTGGGGTAGACAGTAGAATTCTCGCGTAACCTTGAAGGCGAAAAGCATTTGACTGAGTGACAGTAACCTGCAAGAATTATACTTGTTTGGCTATGTTTCGGGTGCGCGGTGACACACCAAGAATTCATCCAAAGCTATCGACTCGGCAAGCTGACTGCTCACATTGACACGAGCCTTGCCCTACGACTCATGGAGAGTGGTGCCACTGCCAAGCGTTATAGAATGGCTCACACATTCTGGAGTTGGGTTTGGCTTCTATGCTTTCCAGCGGCTATCGTGTGCTTTGTTTGGGTTAGGTGGTGGGTAGGTTTGGGATTGTTTCTTCTCGGTTTTGTCATGCCCGGAGCCATCAAGAAGTCTGCTTCAGGATTCGTGCTTGAGCAAGCTCTGGAAGATGAGAGTTACTTCTACTTGGTGCTCAATTCAGGTGCTCTGACACTGTCTTGGCGCAAGGAATGATAATTGGAGAGCTGCCTGAGCACGTCAGGAAGGTGATTCTGGTGATGGCGGGGTAGATGACTTTGTCGTGTCGTCGGAATCCGATTGCCCTGAATATCTCATTCTCCTAAGCAGATGACTGAGTGGCTTTCCTTCAGATATTCTTTTTGTGTGCAGACTCCCAAGAATCCCACCGCAACAGATAAACAGCGCCATCAGAGCAACAAACACGGTGTTGAGATGAAAGCTAACATAAGTTCCTACTACGTAGATTCTAATCAAGTAATCTGATCCGATAATGAAAACGACGGATATTAACCCTGTTGCTACAGCGGAAAATATTGTTCCAGTGGTTCGACCAGCAAGGTAACCACAGACCAATATTATGCAAGCTAGCATGGCAAATAGACCAAATAATCCGAGAGATATTGAAAAATACTGAAGGAAGAAGATACTCAAGAAGCATAAAACCATGTATGCGCTCACTGCGAAGACAATCGCAAAGAACCAATTAAGAACTTTATCCATTTTTCACCTCCTCACAAAAAGACCCCGCTTCTGCGGCGAGAACGCGAATCGGCGCGATTGGTTAGAAAGGAACATCGTCGTCATCTGGTATAAATCGTGGCTTTTTCTCTTCAGGTCGTCGTAGGGTCAGTTTATCTGCATTCGTAAGTAACCACTCCACCCCTTCCTTGGTTAGCCTGTAGACGGCGGTTGTTTCGTCATACTCAGTCGGGACCTCTTCATGGCTCAACATCTCCTTCCGAATAAGTAGGAGTAGTGCGATGGTTGTGGCGGCTTGAGTAAATCCTGTGCTTCCCATATCCCTGCGAATAGTACCGATGTAGACCTTGCTATCAGGGCTTTCGATATTCTCAGCCATTACAGCCATTACAGCGATTTCCGATTGAGATAATCCTTCAACATCAGCAATAGGTGACAAAGCGCTGACATGAGCTAATGTTGATTCCTTTTCCAAGATTGCCTGTAAGCGCTCTGTTATTTTCTGCTGTAATTCTTTGAAATCACTGACAGATTCCGTCGAGTAAGTGATGATATTTCTGTGTTGAATATCGAAAGGAAATCGTTTGCGTTTATCTTCGCAAACAATGGCAACATCCTTTTGAGTTGCAATTGCATAACCGAGTTCAAACCAAACGTTGGGATTATCAATGCTAACATCCGCAAAACAAGCCCGTGCTTTTTTTATCCCCTTCTCAATTTCTTCTATTGGAATAGTAACTCCTGGGTCTTTGTCAACCCTGTAGGGGTCAAGTCCTGCATCAATTACCGCTTCTTCATAGACATCTTCATATCTTCTGTCAAATGGCCCCCCGTTATCAAAAGGCTGAATGATAAAGCAGGTTCCTTCAGTGCCAGTTGCCATTTGCATTTCTCCTTTTCTTCACAAACAGGGCTTTAGCAACACATAGTAAACCACCCGCCACCACACAGTGTCAAGCACTACCACCTAAAAAGTTTGTTGCAAAATGGATGGGGGTCTGTCGAATCACTCCCACCGGTGGCGCTGTGATTTAATCTCACCGCAGAGACGCAGAGAGCGCGGAGATAAGAACTTTTCTTTCTTTTCTTAAACCTGTAATTATATCTTCTCTTCTTTGTCTTGCTCTGTGTCCTCTGCGCCTCTGTGGTGAATAATCGGAGACCCGCGCCCTGAAGGACGCGGCTTGCTTGGGATAGACGCCGTCGGCACGCTGAACCCCTCATCACAAAACCATTTTCTCTTGTTCTCAAAAACACTCTCCGGCGCTGTAAAAGATGTTGCATAATCTTGCAACATCTTTTCGCGGGGCCGCGGGGATTGTCCCGGGCAAATAGCCTGCCGCCTGTCCTCGCAGGCAAGGCGAATAGGCCAGTATTATCTCAGAGCGACCTGGACTGGCCGCAGGTTACGCGCATAGGGGAAATCCCGGCTCAATATTATCCCCTCAATGGAGCAGGAATATTTACTGTACGTAAATCAGGATTCTCTTGACATTCTGCTCATGTTATGCACAATCTTGCCTTCACCTTTTGGAGGAGAGTTGTTTAGCAAATCACCTGGCTCTGCAACAGGGTAAAGTTCTATTTATATCCTGGTTCTCTTCCAAATCTTTCGATTTTTAAGTGGAGATTACTCTTTTTGAGGCAGTTGGGAGGAGGTTCAGATGAGAAGGCAAGTTGGGAGTGTTGTTGCGTTTCTTATACTCGCGGCGATTGTTGTTATGGTTTGCGGGTGCAAAGGCAAAGATGATGACCCTATTATCCTTCCCGACAATGACCCCCCTGTAAGCTCAGCGGACCTCCCGGGCGGACATTATCCCGCGCCAATCACGGTATATCTTACAATTACCGACAGAGACCCCAATCCGCAGGCGCGTTATACCGTGGATGGTGTGACAACTCCGACCAGCGCAATAGGCACTCTGTATAATGATTTGGTCGGCATAGCGATAAACGCCGACACGACTCTCCAGTGGGTCGCCTACGACGCTTCTGGCAATGTGTCTGCCGTTCAGGTTGAGGTTTATGTGATTGACACTGTTGACCCGACTATTAACACTGCCCTCGCCGGCGGCTACTACAATACGACCCAGAACATGACAATAACGGCAAATGACGACAAGACACCCGTAGTTGACATTGAAATTTACTACACCACCGACGGCGTAACTACTCCCACCACGGGCGACACTCTTTATACCGCGCCTTTGGTGTTGACGGATGGAGTGCATAATATCATAGCGAAAGCCTTTGACCTCGCCGGCAACTCGAGCGTAAACCTGGTGCGCGATATCATAGTGGATACGCAGGCGCCAACATGCAATATCACCTCCCCGGCAGATTCGGATAATATCGCAGGCGTTGTCCCTATCGAAGGCACGGCTGCAGATACCGGAGCAAGCGGGCTTGACTACGTCGAGATACGGATAGTCAGTGTCGGCGGCGGCACAACGCCGCTCGACTGGACAGTGGTCGCAGGCACCGCCAACTGGGTTTACAACTGGGATACAGTCGCCGTCGCTGACGATGACTACACTATTGAAGCACGTTCCGCCGACCTGGCAGCCAACGTGAGCGTTATTGATTTAATCACCGTAACCACGATAAACGCATCAGCGCCGGACATAGAGATAGTAACTCCCGCGGATAGCGAACGTGTCGGAGGTGTGCTGGTCAGCGTTACAGGAATCTCAACACCGGTCCTGCCCGCAACCATCACAGCCGTTGACGTGCGCATTGACTCAGGCTCATGGGTTGCTGCCAACAATGACAGCGGCGACTGGACTGCGTGGTCGTACAACTGGAACACCACCCCCCTGGCCGACGGAGCACACACCGTATCCGCCCGCGCAACAGACAGCAACACTTATACAAGAACAACTTCGATAAGCGTCACCGTTGACAACACGCCGCCTGACGTCTCCTTCACAACCCCGCAGGATGACGCATATGTCAGCGGCACAGTTGACATAAACGGCACAGCAACCGACCCCGACAGCGGCACGGTAACTGTAATAGAGCTTTGCATAGTAAGTACTGATGGGCTAACAACTCCTCTGGCCTGGACTGATGTCACGCTTAGTGACCCCTGGTATAGCTGGAATACGGCCGCTGACCCCGAGAAAGACTATGATATATTCGTACGCGCGACTGACGGACTTGGCAATGCCACGCTTTCTCCTTATGTATCTATCACAGTTCACCTTGACAAAACTCCGCCCAGCCTGATTGAGGCGTATCCGCCTGATACCTCTGTTAACATTCGCACAGGCACCAACATATATCTACTCTTCGACGAACCTATGGACAAGACGTCGGTCGAAACCAACTTCGTCCTGGCCGGCGTGACCGGGCAGTTCTACTGGCGCACACGCTCCACCGACGGGGCTGAGGTTGCTATCTTTGTGCCGGACAACTATCTTACTGACAGTATTACCCATAACGCCACGTTAAGTGGCGCCACTGATATAGCCGGCAACCCCTGCCTGGATGCAAACTGGTCGTTCGACACCGGCGACTGCACCCCGCCTCAGATTTCAAGCACAATACCTGCAGCAAACTCCATTGCCGACCCTGCAGCAGTAAGTTCCATCACAGTGCAGTTCTCAGAGAATATGAACGGGACGATGGGTTGGTTTGAGCTAATGGATGCATCAACCGAGATGAGTTTGTTTGATGAAGATATAAGCCATCCCGCCCTGACGTGGACAGCCGCCGATACTCTTGTCCTCGACTTCGATAAAGCACTCGATGAGAGCAGGCAAGTTGAAGTAACCGGCGATGACGACGACCAGGTGGGATACTGGGAACTCAACGGCGCTGAAAAGGGCGTTAACACTGATGCAAACGGCAAACTCTATGTTGATATTTACTTTGCCGGGGGAGCATACTGCGTTGATGTTTACGAAGACGCGGCCATGACCAGCCTGGTAGCATCCGGGTCATCAGTCAGCGGCCCCGAAACTCGGATAAATCTGATGGAACAGGGCGGCTCTGGCCTGAGCGGTGGCGTTTATATGAATTACACCGCAGATGACTCCGACATCGTTCTCACGCTGCCGTTTATTGAACTGCAGCCCGGCAGATGCTACTCAATTGAAATGTGGGCAGCCGACCAGAGGAACAACATGCTGGCCCCCGCAACACCCGGCCCCGGAGCGCTGATTTACGATGAAGTCTTGTTCTCTACACAAGGCCCGGGAAGCGATGTTGTTGGCCCGGAAGTCATAGACACTTTCCCCGCAAACAGCGCGACAGGCGTCGCGCCAAAGCGTCTTATCAGCCTGCTGCTTTCAGAACCCATTGACCCGTCGTCTTTTGTAGTTGGAGACCTGACAATAACCGACGGCGGCGTTGGAGCTGTCACATACCAGTATGGAATCAGAGGCGGCGAAATACTCCTCTTCCCCGACAGGGCTCTTGTCGGCACTGTTATAATCACACTTGCCCAGGATTCGCTAAACGACCTCGCCTCAGCGCCGGGACCCAACTCCGGGCCGGCTTCAAACTTCGTCCTGTCATTCTCCGTCGCGGCCGACTCAACCGCTCCGGTTGTCTCAAGTGTATTCCCGGCAAGCGGCACGGTTGACATCGCAACAAGCAACCAGTTTGGCGCAGGCGCAGAGTTCTCAGAGGTGATAAACGTCTGGGACAGCACTGTAAGGAACAACGGTGTTAAAATCAAAGACCCATCAGGCGCGGAAATCAAGGATGTCCGCTTCAGCGTTTACTGGCCCAATGAAATACTCATCCCCGCCGGCTATGCCGGAGTCACTTTCATGGCGCCGATAGAAGCCGGGCCGCGCTTCCCGGGGCTTCAATACTGGGATGAAGCAATTGATTTCACAGTAGAAGTTACTACCGCCACAATAGACCTCGCAGGCAACAGCCTTGCCTCTGCTTACCAGTGGACAATAACTTCGGTCGCAAATGGAGCCTCCGATGCCGCACCTGTCGTGCAAAGATGGACATTTGATGAAAATATCTGGATTGAGATGTTTACCAACGGGAACATGTTCCTGGAGTTCTATGCCAATATCCAGGACGAGGACAATGCCACCGCCGCGCAATATGAGGAAAGCATTGGTAATGGCGATGGCGTCACAACCAACTGGAGCGGAACGCTCAGCGCTACGTCAATATGGCCTGGCTCGGTCAGATTTGGCGACGGAAGCGGCCAGCGCGCCTGGGATGACTGGAGCGGCAACATAGCAGGTGACGCAACCGGCACGATTGACTACACCACCGGCGACTACGACATCACGTGGAACTACCCCCCTCTCGACTGGGGAATGGATATAATGGCAGAGTACGGTGTGGGCGGGCTCGACATTGTCGTGCAGATTGATGCCACAACAAAATGGAGGCTCTGCTCCGAAGGTGGGTTTAGCAGCAGCGGCTACGAGTACTGGACCCCCGAAGCGGATATGACCCCCTGGGGCCTGCACGACGACCCTATGCAGGCAGGCATCACGCTCGGCGCAGTCAATACCTTCACATTCACAATACAGGACACCGGCGGCCACACTATTACGTTCAGCAAAAACGTCTATATACCCGACCCGGGTGATTTTATCGTTCCGACTTTACCAGGGGTTAATGATGGCATGACTGACACAACGCCGACATTCACGTGGACAGCGTCAACCATACCGTTCACAGAAAAGCGGCCAGTCGTGATTATTGGCAGCAATATGGATGAAATAGAGGATGATGACAACGAGAACTTCCTTGAGTTTTTCCTGGGCTCTGCGACAACATTTACTCTCCCGGACCCCTTCGCGCTCGAAACCGGCATACACTACTGGCTGCCAGGCTCATACTTGGCGCATCCGGGTGGCGATTGCGTAATAGCTCACAGCGTGGGCATGTGGTTTGAGAGACCATTCTGGGTCACCGAGGTTGGAACCGGCTCGATATCCGGAACTGTTACGCCCGCTTTAACCGTGCCACAGCGCGATTACGTGCTCGTCGCACTCTTTGAAGACCCTTCTTTCGACGACGAGCCTTTCTACTGGACCTTTGCCGAGTACAACGGCATCAACTATTCCTACGCAATTCGCAACCTGCCCAACGGCACTTACTACGTCTTCAGCTTAATGGATATTGAGCCGTATAGTGGTAGCCCCGAGTATGGCAACGATCCTATGGGCATGTATGGTGCACCGCCGCCGCCAACGGCTGTCGTGATTGATGCGGTGAATAAGAACCGGGCAGGCATCAACGTTACCCTTTATAATCCGTAGTCTGTCGCCATAGACCTGTAATTTAGGAAGGAGTTCCAGCAATGGAACTCCTTCTCTTTGTGCGCCCGTCAGGGGGAGTTCCCCCCGCCGCGATAATCCCAAAGCCGCGGCGGTGGCACGGCCACTCCTGACAACCGCCGCGGATGTTTAGCCGGGTCGCCTGCGGCCCGGATGGGTTTGACAATTAT
>CAYWBA010000035.1:0-13872 GCA_964455955.1 uncultured Planctomycetota bacterium
TCTGCTGCGTTTGCTTATCATCCATGCGCACTCGTCGCTGGCAACGAAGTATGTGTCGGCACCCTTGTGTATCCAGAAGAAGTGGACATGGTAATCCGTAACAACTACGGAAACGGGCCATTCTACACGCTTGCGGCCGCGGTGAGACAGCAGGGAGTTGGAAGCAACGAAGTGGGTGCAAAGCACGTGGTCGGGGTTTTTTCGCTTAACAAACTCGGCAATCTTCTTGGCGTTTATCCCGTCGAGCGCATCCATGAGCTTGGCGGTCTTGCCGCCGGTGCTGCTCCTGTCGAGCTCCTTGTAGAAAGTGCCCCAGAGGGAAGGTGTGCGGTTGACCGCCTCGACGTAGCTCTGCCGGTAGAGCTTCTTCATGAGCTTGCCGCAAATGTCCAGGGTGTCAACCCACTCGACCCTGGCGTCAGGCCGTATCAGTGCAGCGGCATCTACAAGTGCCTGGGATGCGCTGTTGTGGCCGCCGCCTACGGATGCGGAGAGAATAAGCAGCTTTTTTCCCACGGCGAGTCCTTTCTGTTCCAGCGGGGTTTGCACAAGCCGGCAGGCGGCACTCTCCCTGCCCTGGTGCTAATAGTCGGCGATGCGGCATTCTTTCGGGCCTTCGTCATCGCGCGCCTTCTTCTCGACGTGGCTTCCCAGGTCTTCCAGCCTGCCTTCTTTCCACTGATTCGGGAAGTCGGAATGCTTGATAAAGGGCCGCGAGAAGGCGACAAACTCTGCCTCGCCATCCTCTATAATATGTTCCGCCACAGACTTCTGCCTGATTGCGCCAACAACAATTATGGGAATGTTGAGGCCGAGAGTCTTCAGATAGCGCGCGTACGGCAGGTGCCAGGCGCGGTCTATCGCTTCCCAGCGGTTACGCTCGCGCACAAGGTCCTCGTCGCTGTCGCCAATGCCTGAGGCAAGCTCAACGGCGTCAACGCCGAGCTTTTCAAGCGCGAAGACAATGCCGGCCGCCTCTTCCATGACAATGCCGCCCGCCTTCATATCGTCCATGTTTATCTTCACTATAACGGGGAAGTCCGGCCCAACCTTGGCCCTTACAGCCCTGAAGGCCTCGCAGGCAAAGCGCATGCGGCCTTCAGGCGAGCCGCCCCAGCGGTCTGCGCGGATATTTGTAAAAGGCGAGCTGAACTGGCTTATCAGAAAGCCGTGTGCTGCGTGAAGCTGCACCCCGTCAAAACCAGACTCCTTCACCCTTCTTGCGCAGGCGGCGTGCAGGTTAATAAGCTCGAGAATCTCTTCCTCTGCGAGTTCGCGGGGAGTGATACCCCTGTAGGGCACAGGCGAGGGGGCGAGGGGCCGGCCTTCTATTTTTGAAGGGTCTGTCTGGCGGCCAGTGTGGGCAAGTTGCGCAAAGACCGCGGCCCCGTTTTTGTGCACCGCGTCCGTGAGCTTGCGGAACTTCGGCACAAGCTCGTCGCGGTCTATGTACAGTACGCGCACCCCAGCGGAGTCGCGGCGGATATGCACGGTTCCTGTGACGATAAGCCCGACCCCGCCGGCAGACAGGTTCGCGTTCAAGTCAACCTGCTCCTGCGAGGGCGCGCCATCAGGCGTTGCG
Organism: uncultured Planctomycetota bacterium; assembly: GCA_964455955.1. Lineage (GTDB taxonomy): Bacteria > Planctomycetota > SKW154 > SKW154 > DAOVDS01 > CAYWBA01. The sequence continues at coordinate 1,583 of CAYWBA010000035.1, forward strand.
AGCCTTTCGTTTGTCGCAGAGCGCACAATCCGGTTCCTTATCGTTGCCCTGCCGATTGCACAAGGTTCAAACAGAATTGACATTTCAGGCTCCCTTTAAGCGGAGAGCTTTTTAAGCTCGTCTTCGAAGACCTTGCAGGAATTAGCTCCATATAGACAGAAAACCACCCGCTTGAGGCCGGTCTTTCCGCTGAGATAACCAATGGTTGTGGAGAGCATAAACTGGGCACACCGGTCTACCGGGTAGCCGAAAATTCCCGTGCTGATTGCCGGAAAAGCGAGAGACTTGAGCCCCTTTTCGTCCGCAAGGTTAAGGATGTTCAACGTCGTGCGCTTGAGCTTCTCATCCTCGTCGCCCTCACCCATTCTGGGGCCGGCGGCGTGAATAACGTGCCGGGCCTTGAGCTTGCCCGCGCCTGTAATCACGGCCTCGCTAACCCGGACCGGGGCGAGGGCGTCGCACTCTTCCTGGATAGAAGGCCCGCCCTTGCGCCGAACTGCCCCTGCAACGCCGCCGCCGAGGGCGAGCTGGATATTCGCCGGGTTTACTATAGCGTCCGCTTCAAGCTCTGTTATGTCGCCCTCAACAAGCTCAATTACAGTCTTTCCCACCTTATGCGTCAGCATGGTGTCCTCCAAGGATGCAGTACGCCAACAAGGGTATTAACACAAAGTCGCGGTGTAAAGAAAAAAGAGCCTCTGTCTCTTAACTACCAGGCAAGAGGTTCCTTCCAGGCAGCCTTCAGGCCTGAGAGCTTCTCATCAACAACTGCGGCACCTCCAAGTCCTGTAACAACTACCTGCTGGTCACTTGCAGTCTGCCCTATCTGCGCGCAAGTCACGCCTGAGAGAGCCTGCTCAAAAGCCTCTTTATTCTGAGGCTCTACCTCCACAAGGAAGCGCGAGTTGGACTCGCTGAACAGGATAAAGTCGTCGCGCCTGTTCTCGCCTTCGAACGGCACTTCCGCAAGATTGACCACAACCCCCACCTCGCCGGAGAAGGCCATCTCCGCAAGCGAAACGGCAAGGCCGCCCTCGGAGAGGTCGTGGCAGGCCCTGACAAGCCCGGCGCCAATAGCGCTTGAAAGAGCTTTGAATGTCTGCCTGGCTGTTTGCGCGTCAACTTGCGGGACGGAGCTTCCTGTCTCGCCGTGGAGCGCGTAGTAGTGCGAGCCGCCAAGCTCCTGCTTTGTAAGACCAATGATATAAATCAGGTTGCCGGGTGATTTGAAGTCCATTGTGATGCACTTTCTTACATCTTCAATCACGCCGAGTGCGGAAATAAGCAGGGTATGCGGGATAACTATGGTCTGGCCGCCGGACTGGTACTCGTTGTTAAGCGAGTCCTTGCCGGAGACGAACGGGGTGCCGAAGACTGTTGCGACATCGTAGCACGCCCGCGCGGCTCGCACAAGCGCACCAAGCCGGTCAGGCTTGTCCGTGTTGCCCCAGGAGAAGTTATCAAGGAGCGCGACCTGGCGGAGCGACCCGCCTACCGCCACCTGGTTGCGAAGCGCCTCATCTATGGCGCTTGCCGCCATGTGGTACGGGTCTATGTCTGAGTACTTCGGGTTCATCCCGCAGGATAAGACCAGCCCCCTCGTGCTGCCAAAAACGGGCGCAATGACGGAGGCGTCGGAGGGGCCGTCGTTCTTTGCGCCGGTCAGGGGTTTTATGACGCTCGCGCCCTGCACCTCGTGGTCGTACTGGCGGACAATCCACTCTTTTGAAGCAACGTTGTAGCTGGCAAGGATTTTTTTGAGGTCTTCCCCGTAGCTCGCTTTCCCCGGAATTTCAGGCTCTTTGTGAGATGGCGCTTCCCATGTCGCCTTTCGCTCGATGCGTGGTGTGCCCTCATGCAGGAACTCCATATCAAGGTCCGCGACGGTCTTGCCCTCGTAGCGCAGGTGGAGTCGTTTGGTGTCGGTGAAGCGGCCCATGACTGTAGCCGTGACATTTTCCGAGGCGAATATCTCCATAATCCTGTCGAGATTCTCCGGCGGGACGGAGAGCAGCATGCGCTCCTGTGCTTCAGAAATCCATATTTCGGTGTACGAGAGGCCATCATACTTAAGCGGGACTTTGTCAAGGTCAACTTCAACCCCGCAGTTCTGGCCCATCTCGCCCACCGCGGAGGACAGCCCTCCACCGCCGCAGTCTGTAATCGTGTTGTAAAGCCCGAGTTCTCTTGCCTGCATGATGGTGTCAAGTGTCTTCTTTTCCTCAATCGGGTTACCAATCTGGACCGCACCGCTTGAGATAGACTCTGACTCTTCAGTAAGCTCGGCCGAGGCGAAGGTGACTCCGTGGATTCCGTCGCGGCCCGTCCTGCCGCCGACGACAATGACATAATCACCGGGATTGGGGTACTGCTTCTCTGACTTGCCCTTGAGCAAAAGCCCCACAGTGCCGCAGTAGACAAGCGGGTTTCCGACGTAGCGCGAATCAAAGTAGACAGCGCCGTTTACAGTGGGAATACCCATGCGGTTGCCGTAGTCGCGCACGCCTGCAACAACGCCTTTCATTATACGCTTGGGGTGAAGCGTTCCCTTGGGGAGTTTTTCACGCGGGTAGTCGGGCTCGCCGAAGCAGAATACATCGGTGTTTGCCACAGGCCATGCGCCAAGTCCTGTGCCGAGCGGGTCGCGTATAACCCCGCCAATGCCTGTACCTGCGCCGCCGTAAGGCTCTATTGCGGAAGGGTGGTTGTGCGTCTCAACCTTGAAGCAGACATCATGGTTCTCGTCAAACGCGATAACCCCGGCGTTGTCCTCAAAGACCGAGATACACCAGGGCTTGTCAAGCTCGCGGGTGGCTTTCATCACGGTGTTCTTGAGCAGGTTGTCTATGAGCTCGCCGTTGTAGTTGATTTTGCCGCGAAAGGTCTTGTGAACACAGTGCTCGCTCCAGGTCTGGGCTATGGTCTCAAGCTCGCAGTCGGTTGGCAATCTGCCAAGTCTGGAGAAATAATCGCGCACAATGTGCATCTCGGTCAGGTTGAGGTGAAGCTGTCCTTTAACTGAAAGCTTAAGGAGTTCATCGTCCGAGAGCCCTTTAAGGTCAACATGTTCCACCTTGAGCTTGTAAGCTGCCGGGGCGGGCGGAATTTCAAGCTGCCCTGCGTCGTAAATCAGGGCCTCTATAACCTCGTTGGCCAGAACCCGGGAGCCGATCTCGTGCAGATCGTCTTGCTCAAGCTGGCCGTAAAGGAGAAACTTGCTTGCAGTCTTGAAATGTTCCGCCTTAAGGCCCAGGTCGCCAAGCGCCTTGTTGACTGAAGCCTCTACCGGGTCCATAACGCCGGGCTTCTTGACAACCTGTATGATATGCGGCGAACCTGTCTGCTGGTCAAGCACCGGCTTGTTTATGGCGTAGGTGTTGACCACAGGGTCGGCAACAAGCTCCTGTGCTGCTCTTTCGGCATCTGCATCCTTCATCTCGCCTTCAAACAGGTAAATCTGGACAGTCTTTACACGCTCGACACTTTCGATGCCCAGGTCCCGGATATCACTCTGTATCGCAGCAGCAAGAGGGTCAATAAAGTCTTCACGGACCGCAATTTCAATCTGGTAGAGCACTTGATGCACCTTTCTGTTAATGGTTGAACCTGTCTGGCCCGCCTCTCTGAAGTTGGTCGAAAGAATACTTGATGAAGCTGCCCCTTTCAAGTAAAAATTCTTCGCAGTTTCAAGCGCAGGCACATTTGAGAACGTATTAGATAAATAGCCTTGACACGGTTTCGCAGCGCGGCTATAGTCCATATCTGCAGCGCGGTCGCGGGGGGGAATACATGGACGACTTTGATTTCAACCTTGAGGAGGTACAAGCCAAGCCCCTGGAGAAGCTTGTAGACACCACGCATTTCAAGCTTGTAAGAAAACTCGCTGAGGGCGGGATGGGCGCGGTTTACGAGGCGATGCAGCTCGGGGCGGAGGGCTTCGAGAAAACCATGGCTGTAAAAACCATCCTCGAAGATTACTCCAGCAATCCCGAGTTTGTGGAGATGTTTATCGGGGAGGCAAAGCTGGTCGCCGACCTTGTGCACCAGAACATTGTCCAGATATACCAGCTCGGCAGGACAGACAAGATGTACTATATCGCGATGGAGTACATAAACGGGGTGGACCTGGGTACCTTTATGGACAGGCACGCCGAGCTTGGCGTGCAGCTCCCTGTGGACATGGCGACTTTTATTATCAGCCGCGTCTGCCGCGGGCTCGAATACGCGCACGCAAAGACTGACAGGGAAGGGAACGCCCTGGGCGTGGTGCACAGAGACATAAGCCCGGGCAACATCATGATGACGTGGGAAGGGGTTGTGAAAGTCACTGACTTCGGCATCGCGAAGGCCCGCAAACTTATGAAGGACCGCGAGGGCGAGGTCCTTCTGGGCAAGATACAGTATATGAGCCCGGAGCAGGCGGAGTTCAAGCAGACCGACGGCCGGAGTGACATTTTCAGCCTCGGGGTTGTAATGTACGAGCTTCTTTCAGGCCAGCCGCTTTTTAAGGCAGATAACACCATAGTTGGCCTGCGCGATATCTCGATGAAGGACATCACCCCCATAAGCGAGGTCAACCCGCGAGTGCCGCAGGAGGTCGAAAAGCTCCTGAACAAGGCGCTTGAAAGGGACAGGGAAAAGCGCTACCAGAACGCCGGGGATTTCGGTTATGACCTTGAATACTACATGTACAACAACCGGTTCGGCCCCACAAACGTGACTCTCGAAAAGTATCTTGTGAAGCTTTTCCCCGACAAGGGAAAAAGACCGCCCGGCGAAGAGAAGAAGATATTGACGAAGTTTGAATAGAACTAAGGAGGTGAGCATGCGCGCCCCGCTCATCACATTTTTGTTCCTGAGTGTCCTTGGTATTGTTGCCCTGGGCTTAGCCCAGGAAGAGGAAGAGGTCGTTGATACCAGCGCGTGGATAGATGAATACACTGAAGGGACGGAGTCACTGGCCTTCGCCGCCCGCGAAATAAAGAAGGAAAATTATCAGGACGCACTCGAAGTATACCAGAAGCTTATTGATAATGTGCGCAAAGTCAAGGGGTTCGGATCCAAGGTAATCCTGTTCCATGAAAGTGTATACCTGCCTGTGCGCAGGTTCTGCTACGAACAAATCCTGGGACTTCCACCACAGGGGATGGAAATCTACAACATACTCTACGACGCGAAGGCGCAGCGGTCCTACGATGTGGCACTCGCCGCCCATAACATCCAGGGCCTTGTCGCCGTCGCGCAGGATTACGCGCTTACCGAGGCAGGCAAAGAGGCCTGCATGGCCCTGGCCGACATTTACATTGAAGAGGCTGACTACCCAGCCGCGCTGTACTACCTTGACACCCTTTTATACTACCACTACCACAGCACGCAAGAACCTGCAATCTGCGCCCTCAAGCGCGCCGCCTGCCTGCTCCAGTCGGGAAACGCAGACCTCGCCAGGCACGTTATGCGCAGCCTGGAAGAAAAGCAACTGGAGGGTAATGAATCGAGGGTCTGCAAATGCCTTGCGGAGATGGCCAACTATGCTTCCGGTGACCAGACAACTAAACAGGAAATCTACAACAGCTACTATGACGGCTTTGTCAACATCGGGAACACCCCTTCACCGAAGCTGGTCGAGGAACCGGCCGAGGGCGCCCGTGACCCGCTAACATGGCGGTTCCTGCTTGAACGCAAAGACAGTAACAGCGGGTCCGACGGAAGGCGGAGCTACAGGCCCAACCGCTCCCAGGCTGAAGGCACCAGAGGCTTTGACCTCTACCCCGTCTTCTACAAGGACACGGTTTTTCTGAACGATTCCAGCCGCATATACGCACTCGCGATAAAGGGCGGAAAGATAAAATGGCGCGAGCCGGACCGCGAGGCCCCGCACATAGACGGCCTGCCCCTCGGATGTTTCGTCTCGGACGGGAAACTGTTCGCAATCCTGAAAAACGCCAATACCTACAATATCCGCTACACCAGGAAGATGCAGGCTGTTCAGGCTCTTATCGAGCTTTACTGCTTCAACGCTGAGAAGTCCGGCAAGAACCCGCCACTCTGGCACACTGCCGAGATGCGCAATACCACAGACCTTGGTGAAACAAGCTTCACCTCCATACCTTTTGTTCAAGGCTCCCGCGTGTACGTGGCGGGGTCCGAGCTGACCGAACAGGCCCAGAACTACAGCGTGTGCTGCTTCAGCACGGAAGGCGAACTCCTCTGGAAAACAACCTTCTGCGCCACCAAGTGGACACACGACTACAGTCGCTCGCTCCTGCGGGCAGCATCCCTTACTGTCACCAGGGGCAAGGTTATTGCCTGCACAAACGTCGGCGTCACTGCCGCAATCAACGCCTTCACCGGGGAGCTGGAGTGGGTCTACAAGTACCCCCAGGTCAGCATAGTTGACAAGCCTCCGAGAGGAATCTCCCTAACCTGGCAGCCGCTTCCACCAATCACGTGGTATGGTGTGCACCCGGCCGATAACAAACTGTGCGAAACACTCGTACTGGTTCCCGGAGATTCGGATTTCATACTCGGCTTTGACATGGCCGCACTGAGACTCCTGTGGCGCTACGACCGCTGCGGACACACCTACATAATCGGCCCGCGCGGAGAAGATATCTTCGTCTATGGCGGCAACTCATTCGACCCGGCGGCAACCGCAGAGTTTGTCGTCCGCCAGCACCGTATCCCCGACGGGCTTATCCGCTGGGAGGCGCAGCTTGACAGTGAGCCTGTGGGAAAAGGCCTGGCAACCCCGCAAGCTTTGTATGTGCCCTGCCGGGACCACCTCGTGGAGATAGTGAGCGGCAAGAATGAGACAATGTTCTTCGGAAAAGTCAGTACCGTAGCCCGGTGGCGAATCTTCGGCGAAGATGACCAGCTTGCGGAAAAGAGCTTGAGCCCCAGCTCGTCCCAGTCCTACACCCAGCCGGTCGGGGGTGACAAGACTAAAGAAGAAGCTGCAAAGAAAAGAGACTTCATGCTGCGCGGCAACCTCCTGTTTCTGCCGGAGAGAATTATTACAGCCGGCTACAAGTGGGTAAACTGTTTCAAGAGCCGCAAAAAACCAGCCGCGCCTGAGCGGCAAGACAAACCCGAGCCCAATGGCGACTAAGAGTCTCTAATCCCGCGCCGGATTTTGCTTGATTAAAACGGCAACTTCTGCTATAATGCTGGCGGTCTACTGGGAGGGTGATATGAAACAGCTAATTATTGCACTCTGCGCCGCTTGTCTTATTGCAATTTGCTCATGCGGTACTGCACCGCCGAAAAGCATGGATAGACCCCCGGGAGTTCTTCCCCGCACGCCATCCGGGAAGGTGATTATGCCCCCGCCCGACTACACGAAGGACTGGCGAAAAATAGCTGACAAGGGCGGCAAAACAAAGTACCCGACCTATGTTACAGAGCTGCTCTGGAACAGGCTTAACTGGCGCAAAAACCTCTCCGGTGAGTGGATAGACGAGATGATTGAAGACTACCAGAGATTGTACCGCTGGCGGAAAAAGCTTGCAGACTGGACTGCTGAAAAAGGCAACCCCGAGTGGGAGTACTAACCAGTCACCCGTCCCTACCACACGTAAGTCAGAGTGAAATACACCTGGTCTATGCCGCTTTTGTCAAATCCGTGCGCGAATCCGACATCCCACGCAAGCACATCGTTTTTGGCATAGAAAAGGTCCCCGGTGAGCCGTAGGCCAAACCCGGCGCCAGTCTTAAACGAGCGGATGTAGCCCTGGCCCGTCCAGGCATCGCCCGAATCCACAAACACGTAGCCTGAAAGCTTCCTGAAAAAGGTCGGCCTTGTCGCGGGCCCGCTCTCGATAAGCCAGAGGGGAAAACGATACTCCAGCGTGGCCACAGCGGCACGCGTGCCAAGGAACTCGCCGCTCTCATACCCCCGAAGTGCAAACCACTCCTGGTCGTATTCAGACAGGAAGTCCGCCAGGCCGCCGACCTGGAAGAAGCTGCGCTTGTCAATTACATCACCCTCGCTCACGCCGCCGCACGCCCTTGCCAGCAATACATGGTGCGGGGCGCCAGGGACTGAAACGAATTCAGACCACCTCAGCGTGTATGAGTCAATCCTGTAATCGCTGCCAAGTGTGGGGCCTGCAGACTTCGCAGAAAGCCTCACAGTCCGCCCGTCGGCCGCGCTTATGCCAAGATTGTAGAACTTTGTACTGTCAAACAGGCATGAGATGTATGCAGACCTCAGCGTGCCTGTGCCCGGCACTATCCCGCCAGCAAGGCGGGATGTTATCCTTTCAAACTGCTTGAACTCGTACCCGGATGCTATCCTCAGACTGGTACTGGTGGAGCGCCAGACTCTTGCCTCAAAACTCGCGTTTACAAGGGTCCGGTTCTCCCAGTAGTCCACGTATCCCCCGGTCAGGTCGGTCATAAGCTCGGTGAAAAGGACTGGTCGCACAAAAGCACGCAGGTTCAAATCAACAGGAAGTCCGCGGTAGTTCAGACCCGCGTAGGTGTAGGTCCCTCCAGCAACAGGGTAGTCATTATTGCAGTTCGCCCCCGCCTCCAGCGTGTAGAAGTGTCTTTCAAGTACATCATGTCCTGCAACCATGACGCCGTATTCGCCCGTGGAGAAGAAAAAAGGCGTCCAGGCGGTCGGAAGCAATGTCTCAAATGCACTGTAGCTTCGCTTCGACAGGGCCAGGCGCGGCAGTTCGTATTTCACCTCGCCAAGCACATGCTTTGCAGGCTGCGCGGCAGGGGCTTTTTGCACTTCTACTTCAGTTGAGTGAATATCCCAGCCGTTTGCCCAGTATCCGGCGAATGCAAGAGTCGTTCCGTCTGGTGAAAGTGAGGGAGAGATTGCACCTCCGAGTACATTTGTCAGCCTGTGAGTCTTTTCAGTCTCCAGACAATATGCAAAGATATTGTGGACTCCGGTCCTGCTCGAGCTGAAAAGCAGGTACTTCCCATCGTAAGACCACGATGGCGAGAATTCCTGCGAACGGCCATCAGTGACAGCTTCGGCGACGTATATCTGCTGGAGTGCCCCGGGCGCGTGTCGGATATAGGCTATTTCCTTGCCATCCGGCGACCACGCGCAGCCGCTGTAAAAGCTCTGGTCAGCCGAATCGGTGATATATGTAACAGGGTCTTTTTCACAATCCATATCAAGCACTGCAAGCCCGGAATTGCCCTGCCCCGTGTTAACGGCGAAAAGAATCTTCTTTCCATCGGGCGAGAATGCAGGCGCCCTTGCACGCAGCCCTCTCGTAAGCCGGCTCACCTTCCCGCTTTCAAGCTCGTACACGTACAGGTCGCTGTAAAGAAACACGCCGCGCCACCAGTCGAGCATGGCGAAAACGATTTTCCTGCCGTCCGGCGACCAGTTGAAGCACAGGATTTCACCCTCGCAGAGCAGCCGGTCATCTTTGCCGCCGGAGTCCATTATGCGAAGCTGCGTGTCCCGGTCCGAGCCGCGGCTTATATACGCAATGTGCGCCCCATCAGGCGAAAACTTCGGACAGCCTGTGCGATACCCGGTATGTGTAAGCTGCTGCGATTCAGTAACCCCATCCCTGCCGATTTGGACCTTCTGCTTCTCGTAGCGCATCCTCAGGTTCAGGTGCCAGTCGTGCCAGAGCCGCTTGTAGCTGTTTGCACCAAACAGCCAGTACCCGCTTTCCCCGACAGGGTCGGCAGCCAGCCAGCACAAGGTTAAAATCACCGTCTCGAACTCGCCCGGTGCCCAGGGTACAAAGGGTGAAAGACCCGAGCTCTGGCGCCTGTATATCTCCGCCAGCTTACCCTCGCCGAAACGGTCGGCAAGGTACTTGCAGAACATCGCGCCGTAAATGTAGTGCGTGGCTGCGGGCCAGGTGTCAAGCCCGCTTTGCGCCTGCGATATGTCGTTGAACCTGCCCTCCAGCACGGCGGCCCGCAGCACCATGTCGAAGTACGGCCCCTTTACCCTGCCACCCGCGGTTTGTTTCGATTCCTCGTAGACCGCGTACCCCTCAAGTATCCACTCCGGCATAAAGGCGTTGGGAACAGTCGCAATACTTCTTCCGAAAACTTTTCTGAAGACCGCAGGCAGCCCGCTGACCATGTCAAGCGTAAGTGTGTGAACGTACTCGTGCGTAATTACCATGCGCAGCCAGTCATCGGTATAGGTGAGCTCAAGTGCCTCCATCCCCGGCCCGACGGGATATATAGTTATGGTGTTTCGCGGAAGCGGGCTCGCCCAGCCATTTATGCTGTCCATCCAGTCAAGAATCACAATGTGAGTGCGCGCCCCCGGCAGCCACCCGATGTCTGCGGCAAGCCTCTTGTGCACATCTTCAGCAATCCGCGCTGCCCTCTCTGCAAGTTTCTCAGAGCCCTTGTTGTAATGAACGCAGAAGTGCTCGCTTTGCAGTGTGAACCATTTACCGGAAGGCGCCTTGCCGGTGGTTGGGCCTGTTTTCCCCTCTTGTGAAAAAGCGGGTTGAGACAAAAGCAAGATAGACGCCAGGATGGCGAATGAGACAATAAACCTGAAAATCAAATTCCTGTGCACTGAACTCATCAGCCTGCCAACATACGCCAAGGACAGTGACATAGAAAAGGCGCTAAAAAGAGCCCTGTTACAAGGCAGGGCTCTCAGACATTAGGTTAACTTGGCTGTCAAAACCCCCGGTCTTTTACAATATCATCCATAAGTTGTGAAGCGGCCGAGAGCGTTTTCTCCCAGACCCACATGCTCCCCGTTTTGTGCTGGATATCGTGCTCCTCGAAGTGCTCCCAAATCTTGTTCAGCTTGTCAATCGCTTTACCACATGCATCGGCAGCCTTGTCGAGCAGCTCATTCCTTTTCCTCTGGTCGTCAGACTGGTGAGCCTTGTGGTAGTACTTATTCGCCTCCATAAGTAAGTCACCCGCCTCCTTCTCCAGCTTTGGCTGGTTAAACCCCTCGACTTCAGGAGAGTCCTCCCGCGGCGGCCGGTTGCCTGTAAGGGCGACAATCAGGATGATAAGGATTATCGGGCCTGCAATAAGTGGAATTATCCAGACTGGAAACTTCTTCTCCTCTTCTTCCTCCGCAAGCTCCTCAGCTCTTTCACGCTCGTTCTCAGTCTCCGGCATATCTCGCTCCTTCCGCTTACGTCAATCGGATGTGCCAATCATCTTGTTTGCAGCCACTATGCTTCGATTCAATTCCTCGCCAAGCCTGTCTATCGGGCTCGCATGTTCGGGGTATTGCTCTATCAACATCTCAAGAGCTCTCTGCGCGGGGAAGAAGTAATAGTCGAGGGCCTGTCTTGAAAGTGCATTCTTTTCCTGCTGGCTTTCCGCATCAATCGCCTTTGCATAGAGCTCTTTACCCTTATTCATAAGGTCTCTTGCGCGGTCAAGCCGCGAGGTGGGAAACTGCTTCTCCGGCTTGGCCTTCTTCGTGCTGCGGTAACGCTCCCGGCGCGGTAGCTCTCTCCGTCTGCACCCGAATGCATCTGCGCATAAAAAAACAACCAAAACAGCAAAGAGGGTTCTTGACAGCCCGAATCGGGCAAGCGGGCGTTTCTTCATAAGCAGCCTCATTCCGTTAGCCGCCGAAGCCCTTCTTTTTCTGAATTTCCCCCATCATGCGCTCGCAATACCTCAGCTTGTTGGCGAATTGAGAGCCGGGGTGTTTCCTGTCAAGCTCTTCGTATATGGCGTGCGCCTGATCGAAACATGAATAAGCTTCGCCGTAAAACTGGTCCGCGGCAGCCTGGCCCCTCTCTACAAAGACTTTTTCCGCCGTCCGGTAGGCATCGCCGCCAGACATAACATACCTCTCAGCGCGCTTCGCCAGGCTCTTCGTATCGCGAGTGCTGTTGTCCCTCCCGCGAGGCTTGCGCTTCGTGGAGGAGCCGCTTGAGGCGACGGCGATTATGATGATAAGAAGAAGGACTGCGGCAGCGGCACCTATAATGATAATAGTGTTCTGCTTCTTCGCGTCCTGGTATGCGCTCTCGCCGTTGTAGGCCCCGCTATTGGAGCGTCTCCTGTCAGAGGACGCGCGGCGGTCTGAGCGCCTCCGCTCGCCTCCGGACCTCCGGTCCCTGCTGGCATTGCGCTCTAAGCTGCTCCGTGTGCTCCCGGACCTCCGGTCCCTGCGCTCTAAGCTGCTCCGCGCGCTCCCGGACCTCCGGTCCCCACCGCTTCTGCGCTCTACACCGCTCCATGCGCCCCCGGACCGCCGGTCCCTGCCCTTTCTGCGCTCTACACCGTTCCATGCGTCCCCGGACCTCCGCTCCCTGCCGCTTCTGCGCTCCTGTCCTGCCCATATACCGGAACTCTTT
>CAYWBA010000036.1:0-13150 GCA_964455955.1 uncultured Planctomycetota bacterium
CCGGGCCGGTCCTCAAGTATGAGCACACGAGCCTCCGTCCGGTTGCTGCGGCACGCCTCGCGGCGGCTGCGATAATTATTGCGGCCGGGCTCTACATGTCGGTTCTGGGTAACGAGATAGCGGAAAGGTACGGCTTGGAGCGCTCGTTTGTCGGTATGCTTTTCTTTGCGGTAATTTCGTCCCTGCCTGAGCTTTCGACCTGTTTTGCGGCGGCCCGGCTCGGCTTTCTTGAGATGGTTCTTGGAAATATTTTTGGCTCGAACATATTCAATATCACAATAATTGCCGTTTCCGATATCTTCTATTCCGAGGGCGCAATTACCGCGGGGCCGAAGACGCATAACATTGTCCACATGTGGGTCGGTATCCTTGCGTTCGCGGCTACCCTGGCGGTAATCGTGGGTATTCGGAGACGCTCAGGGGCGCTGCTGGGCCGTCTTTCCTGGATTTCTGTCGTTATTGCACTGTGCTACTGCGCAGGCCTTCTTATTACCTACCTGCTTTGATGGCGCGCCCCGGAAGCCCGGGCCTGTTTTCGGTTGACATGGCGGGACGCATCATATAGAATTTATAATAGCTTGGTAGATTTTCGGTGGGTGTATGCTCGAAGACCTCAAAAAGATAGGTAGAAAGCGGCTTGGCGGAATCCTTATGTCCGAGGGCCTTGTCACGCCCGAACAGGTGACCGAGGCGCTCGAAATCCAGAAAGACACTGGAAAAATGCTCGGCCAGGTGCTTGTCGAGCTTGGCTACATAACAGAGTACGACCTCGCGAAGTCGCTTGCAACACAGTTCCAGTTCCCATACATAAATCCTGCCTATTACTCTATTGACAGGGATATTATTGACCAGATACCGGCAGAGCTTATGTACAAGCATGTCTTCATGCCCCTGGACAAGTTCGGTAACCTGCTCGTAGTCGCTATGGCCGGGCTGCTTTCCGAAGATATAATGCAGGAACTGAAGAGACTCACAGGTTGCGATGTAAGAATATACATCTCCACAGCGCGCGATGTCAAGGCCGCCCTTGAGAAAGAGGTCCCGATAGACCCGAAATTGCGCAAGGAGATTGAGGGGCCGGCTATCGCTCCAGTTGCCGCGCAGAGGAAGAAGGCTGCCAAAGCCGCGGCCGCCGCCGCGGTCGCTCCCGCCGGGAAGAAGGCAGCAGGGAAGAAGAAGGCCAAACCTGCGCCTGTTGCGGGGCCGACTGGTCTTGAGATACTCGACGAGGCTGATGCCAGCCTTGCTGCAGAGAGGAAGAAAGCTCCTCCTCCGCCCGAGCCTGAAGTTGCGGAAGTAGGACCCACAGTGATTGAAGCCCCTGATGGCGATGTTAACTGGCAGGGACTTTTCGATGAGGTTGACAAGTCTATCCGTGATGAGATAGGGAAGCGGAAGACAGGCGGCGAGGGCGAAGGCGGCGAATACGATTTCGACTTTGACTGATTTAACTTGTCCCGCCTTGAGGTTAAGCGAGCATGGCAGACAAAGAATCTGAAAAGAACGCAGCGCCCGAAAAGGTTGAAGAGAGCGAATCTTTTGTTGAGCGCTTCAACCGCAAGTACCACGAGAAGGCCGAAAAGACCCGCCTGGAGTACCTTGAGCGCAACCGCCTTTTCGAGCAATACAAGCAGCACGTAACCGAGCTCTTTGATATGATTGTTCACAAGATTGACGGCACCCCTATCCGGTCCAACCGGGAGTATGTCGCTGTCGAGCGCAAAGTATCCATCTTCGAGTCCACCACAGAGCATCTTGAAAAGTTCACCCTCACTCTCGAAAACTTTCGCCTGCATTTTGTGCCTGAGGGCATTAACTACCAGACCGGCGCCGCTTCCCTCCGTATGGAGCACAACAACCCGCGCGAGCAGCCCCAGACAATTTACCTTCACCTGCGGTTCACAAACAAGACCGAGCAGAACCCGGAAGGCGAGCTTCGCTGGATGGTCAAGATAGGCTACCGCAATTTTTCCATCCTTTCCGAAGAAATCATCGAACGCCTCCTCGAGTCGGTCTTTCTTTCCTGAGAGCGCATTCCAGTCAGCTCTCAAGGCTGCTTCCCTGTTAGAAATCATCCTTGCAACCTTCTATACCAGCAGTTACTATCAGCGCCGCAAGCCGGTTGAGGCCCGGCCCGTTTCCTTGTACCGGAGGCGTTTTGCACAAGTACGTTATCTCAGTTGTCAGCCCCGACACCGAGTCGGCCATAGAGGATATGCGCACCGCTGCCCCGACGTGTGACCTGCTGGAGCTGCGCCTCGACTGCATGCGCGACGCAGACCTGCCGCGCCTCCTGTCAAGCGCGCCGAAGCCTGTAATCGCCACCTGCCGCCCGGTCCACGAGGGCGGCTCTTTCAGAGGCACTGAGAAGGAGCGCCTCACCCTGCTCGCCCAGGCGGCAAGGCTTGGCGCGAAGTACGTGGATATCGAGCTCGAATCAGTTCCAGCTTTCGAACCTTCAGAAGCGCGCCTCATAATCTCTCACCACGATTTCAACAGTGTGCCTGACAACATATCAGAAATCCATCAGCGCATCTGCGCCCTCGAGCCCGCTGTCGCAAAGCTCGCCTGCATGGCAAAAGGCGCGCAGGACAACTTGAAAATGCTGCTCCTCAACCGCAAGTCGCCCGTCCCCACCGCGGCCTTTTGCATGGGGCCCATCGGGCTGCCCTCCCGCGTCCTGGGACGCAAGTACGGCTCATGCTTCACCTACGCCTCTCTTGATGCGTCCTCACCGGCCGCGCCAGGCCAGGTATCTCTTGCGATGCTCGATGATTGCTATCGCATTCGCAGAATCAGGAGCCGCACCGCCGTTTACGGAATTCTCGGCAATCCCGCGCTCCATTCCCTCGGCCCGGCCTTCCATAACGCAGCCTTCGAAGCGCTTGGCAGAAACGCTGTCTACGTCCCGTTCGAGACAGCCGACGCAGACGCATTCTGGTCCGCATTCGCCGGCGAGATTCAGGGCTTAAGCATCACCACCCCGTTCAAGCGCAAAGCGCTTGAGTTTGCCAGAAAGCTCTCACCGGAAGCGCAAATGTCCGGCGCTGTCAATACCCTCGTGCGAACCAGGGGCGGCTTCGC
Source organism: uncultured Planctomycetota bacterium (assembly GCA_964455955.1). Taxonomy (GTDB): domain Bacteria; phylum Planctomycetota; class SKW154; order SKW154; family DAOVDS01; genus CAYWBA01. Next base: position 3,085 of record CAYWBA010000036.1, read on the forward strand.
CGGCTACAATACCGACATCGAGGGTGTTCGCAAGCCCCTGCTCTCGCGCCTCGGCTCTCTTGACGGTAAGAGGGTCCTCGTCCTCGGCGCAGGGGGCGCAGCCGCGGCCGCGCTCTACGCTGTCACCTCATGCGGCGCCCGGGCCTTTGTCTCCAACCGCACAGATTCAAAGGCGGAATCGCTCGTCTTTCCCCTCGGCGCGACCGCGGTGCCCTGGGACGGCCGCTCCGGCCTCGCCTGCGATGTGGTAATCAACGCCACCACAGTCGGCCTGCGCGGCGAAGACAAAGAGCTTGTGCCGCCGGAGTTCTTCAAGCCCGGTATGGTCGCCTTCGACCTTGTTTACCACCGCGGCGGTACATCGTTCCTCAGCGCCGCTGCCGAGGCGGGCGCGGCAACCATTGACGGGGTCGAGATGTTCCTCGCCCAGGCCGTGGAGCAGTCCCGCCTCTGGACCGGCTCGGAACTCCCGCCCGAACTCCTCTCCGAATTGTCAAAGAACATACGCGAATCGCTGGCCTGACCCCCCATTTATAGATCTGTAAACGTCTGTAAATAGCTTGTGCGGGGGTTAGATATCGTAACCTGCTTTTGGCATAAGGACTTACAACAGCAGGCAATTCAAAACAGGTGCACCTGTTTACAGATACGCATGGGGGTCTAAGGCTGCTTTGTGTGGGCTTTTTCCCAACCCTTTGCATGCGTTGCAGTTGCATTAAGTACCATCGCAACCCCAACCAACTGTGCAAACCATCCGTGAAACCCGTCTGTAAATAGAGTTCCTTACGTACCAACGACTTACGGCATCTATTTACAGATTTCGCGGGGGTCTCTGTTACATTTGCGTGGCATAGCGTGCTGTCAGAAATGACGCAACCTCTTGCTACATAAGCAGGTTGCGCCGATACGCGAAGCGTGGGTGAGTGTAACATGTTGTCCTACAATGAGTTGCTGCAAATTTAGCCATCTTTAGAGCGAATTATATTTCTTCTTAAACTCGGTTAGGACTCCACGTGAAAGAGGTCTCTCACTTCCTCTAAAATGATTGTTTTCAAATTCTCAATTGCCACGTGCCCGTCTGGCCCAAGCGGGTTCACCACGATTTGCTCTTTGGTTAATTCCAGGACAGTACCTTTGATTGGCTGCCTCTCATCTGAGAAGAAAGCAACTATCAATTTTCCTATTTCCAGTTCTTCTGGTCTAACAGGGATAAGCTCATGCCCTTTCCACTCGACCATAATCCAAACCTCCTTCAACTCGAATTGTTGGGAAAATGTTAACTGTTAATCCTTACTACACGACCAGCTTCTCAGGCCAGATTCTTTCCCTGATGGCGCTGCAAATCTTCTCGACAATGTCTCCGATGTTTTTCATGTTCTCTCTCGCCTTTTTCCAGTGTTCCCTCTTGTCTTCATGAGGGTCTCCGTGGTTAAAGTACACGGAGCTTGCATTGCTCAAAATCTCTTTTCCACACTCAAAAACGTCCGGTGCGTAGAAGGGCCGGTATAGGTAGACAATTTCATCCACACCGTCATAGGCAGTTTTGAAATCTTTCATGTGCTCTTCAGGACTTTTGCCGTCCGAAGTATGCAGTCCTGGACGGAACCGGTCTGCAGCCCTTCCCAGCTTGATGAGCCTTCCCCACAGCTTGTAGTAGATATCGAATTCCTTCTCGAACTGAAGCTGGTGCACAAACTGTTGTTTTGCCCCTCTCTGTCGAAAATCTTCCATCTCTTTCTCGTATCTGGCTCTGTCCTTTTCAAGAATCCTATTTGCCCATACCTTCCCGAGCCAACTTGATAGTGCAAAAATTAATACTGCGCCGCCACCAAAACCGGTAATTAGACTGAGTATTATCTCCAGAGTAGTCATTCAAAGATATCCTCCTATTGGAAACCACAACTACAGTATCCCAAAACTCTTACTCACTCCGCCGGGAATATTGCCTCTCGTACAAATGTTAGTACATACCCAACAATCAATCCCATTAGAAAGGTGAATGTTGACCCATCTATCTTGTCCAAGTAAGTCAGAAGGCCTGTCACTACTATGATAAACGACACCAAGAACACTGCCACATATGCCATCTTCAGACTGTGCTTGGTATCCACTTCTTTGGAACTAAGTAGCTTTGTCGTAATTATTTCTATTAGGCTTGAGACAGGGCCTGCGTTAGTTACAATGGTTCTCCAAAAATTCTCGGCTTGTACTTTATTTGGCACGTTAACCGGAGCTTTTGATTCTCTTGCTTGAGCGGGCGTTTCCGATTTGCCATTCTCGGTTAGCTTCGGTTGAGCTAGGGACGTATTCTCCCCTTTATCTTTATCTGCCATTTTGGTTCCCCCTTTGTTATACCGTTCCCCAAAAACCGAACCTTCAGCGGGGGCTGAAGGTTTTTGCTTGTATTATGCTCCCAGAGTTCCTTCGAAACATAGGAGCTGTTTTCTGTAGTTTAGACGTAATTTGTACCATTTTCTTGCGCTGAAATCAAGGGAAAAACACAATATTTTGGCGTTGGCAGTGGCGAGTATACAATTTATGGCGCCGCACGGTGTGCGGTTATTTGTACTTCAGCTTGAGGGCGAGGATGATGATAACCAGGCAGAGGCTGACGCCGTTGGCGAGGATTATCGGCAGGGAGTTGTGGAATACCCCGTATATGAGCCAGAGGGAGATGCCGACGCTGAGGATAGCGTACATCTTGAATGAGATGTCCCTGGTTGATTTGGTTTTGACAGTCTTTATCAGTTGCGGGGCGAATGAGGCGGTTGTAAGCACGCCCGCTATATATCCCAGCAGCTCGACATAGTCCATCCCGGCACTCCCATGTGCTGCCAGCACTTTTGACAGAAGTGGCTGCGCCACCCCCGCGCTTAAATCTCACCGCTTCCATTTCTTGCCACAGAGGCACAGAGTCACTGAGAAGAAAATGATGTGGTTAAAAACAAAAAAGCTCTCCCTCTGTGTCTCTGTGGCCAAATCCATGGTTGACTTCGACAGGCGAAATCATATCGCCTGACAAGCAAGGGGTCAAAGGGAATAAGGCCATCAGGCGATGAAAATGACGCGGGCGGCGGGCAGGTAGTCTGCAATCAGGCGGCGGAAGAAGCGGATAGCCTCGTTATAGATTTCGTCCGGGTAGGTCAGGCGGGCGCGGTTGTGGCGCCTGCGGCTGACCATGCCCTTGAGCAATTCGGGCGCGAGCTCGGCAATTGCCGGCTCGCATTCCGGCTTGACATGGTGGAGCAGGACATCGCAGGAGAGGTCAATCATCTCAGGCGTGGAGGCTGTTAGGAGAGATTCTTTTACCTGGTGGAGGAGTTTCTCATACTCGCGCATATACTCCCCGACCGGGAAGACGGGCGAGAGGGAGATATGCAGCGGGTAGCCGGCTGCGGCCGCGCCGGTAATCAGGCGGAGCCTTGCGGAAAGCGGCGCGGTGCCGGGTTCAAGCAGGTTTATCATCTCCTGCGGCGTGACGGATACCCCGACGCGGGTTGCGCGGTGGTGGTCGAGGTCTGCAAGCAGGTCGAAGTTCTCGCTCCTGGTGAGGAACTGGAGCTGGCCGTGTGGCGCGATTTGGCGGGCGAAGAAAAGAATGAGGCGCGCAAGCCAGCCTGTGAGGTGCTCAAGTGCGAGCAGGTCGCTGAAGTTTCCGACCTCGCAGACGAAGGGCCTGTTACCCTTCCATGTCCGGGCGATTTGGAGGATTTTTAGTTCGACGTGCTCGATACGCGGGTCAGTTGCGATGTAGGGGTAGTTTTTGCACAGGTGAATCTGCTCGCAGAATGAGCAGCGGTGTGGGCAGCCGTAGGTCCATGACACGTCGAAGTCGGCGGATGGGTTTTCGGAGGCATCGCTGCCTCTAACCACTTTCAGGCCGGGCCTGGCGGTGAAGGCCACTACAGTCTTGGAGAGGTAGTAGCGGCCGGGGATGGTCGTGTTCTCAGCGATGCCATCGGCGAGGGCGGGGTCGGTGAACTCCACTGCAGGGCCTTTGAAGTTGAAGGCGTAGGAGCTTAGCTCCTGCTCGCATAAGAACCTGTCGGGTTTGAAGAGTTTGTAGCTCATTAGCAGACTGGCCGGTTCAGAGCCGCCTGGCTGCGCCGTCTTTCGAGTAGCCGAAGACGGCCCGCAGCATGCGGGACCAGAAGGGTTTCTTTTTCACTTTTTTCGTTACCTCCATGCCGGGATAGGGGAGGTAATCCACAAGCATGTCTATCACGTGGTCAGTTGTTATCCCTTCCGCCTCGGCGTGGAAGTTGGGTATAATCCTGTGCCGCAGCACCGGGTGGACGATAGCCATGACATCCTCGAAGCGGGCATCGTAGCGGCCGTAGAGCATTGAGCGCGCCTTTGCGCCGAGTATAAGTGCCTGTGCGGCACGCGGGCCGGCACCCCACAGGAGCCACTCGCGTACGAAGTTGGGCGCGTCGGGGTCAGGCGGCCGGGTCATGCGGGTGAACTTCGTGGCGTAGTCAAGGACGTCATCTGAGATGCGGACTTTGCGGACTATGTTTATAAGCTCGATTATATCCTCTTTGGAGAGGATCTGGTGCAGCTCGGCGCTGTAGCGTGTGGTGGTGAGGCGGAGAATCTCGTACTCTTCGGACTCGGGCGGGTAGTCCACGTAGACCATGAACATGAAGCGGTCGAGCTGCGCCGCGGGGAGCGGGTAGGTGCCTTCCTGCTCTATGGGGTTCTGTGTCGCGAGGACAAAGAAGGGGTGGTCAAGCTTGTACATTGTTCCCGCGACGGTGACCTGGCGTTCTTCCATCGCCTCCATCAGGGCGGCCTGGGTTTTGGGCGGGGTGCGGTTGATTTCGTCTGCGAGTACGACGTTTGCGAAGATAGGGCCTGAGAGGAACTTGAACGCGCGCTCAGACTCGCCGCGTTTTTCTGTGAGCACCTCTGCGCCGGTGATATCTGAAGGCATAAGGTCGGGTGTGAACTGGATGCGGTTAAAGGTGAGGTTGAGAAGCTCGGCGAGTGAGCGGATCATAAGGGTTTTGGCGAGGCCGGGCACTCCCACCAGGAGGCAGTGGCCCCCTGAGAAGAGCGAGACAATCAACTGGTCGAGGACGGCTTCCTGGCCCACAATGCGCTTGGCCAGCTCATTTCTGATAGCCTGGTAGGTTTGATTCAGCTTTTCTATTGCCTGAATTTCTTCAGTCTTGAGTTCTATTTCGGCGACAGCCATTAATCACCTCCGCAGACACAACGGGGCAGATTGTAAGCCGGGGCGCCTGCTGTGTCAATTGAAAAAACGCCCTCCCGGCAATGGTTGGGACACTACTTGCCAGGGCCGGCTGTTCCTGTTATACTTTAACTATATACGCACTCGGAGATGTTTTGTGAGATACATTGGCAGCAAATCCCGCCTGCTCGGGTTTATTGAAGAAGTGATTGACAGCAACGTGCAGGGGGTGGAGACTGTCTGCGACATCTTCGCCGGAACTGCCGCAGTCGCCGCGAGCTTGAAGCGGAAGGGCTTCACCGTCGTGTCGAACGACATAATGGAATATTCCTACGCCATGCAGGTGACTGCTGTCGAGACCTGCCAGTATCCGCGGTTTGAGCTGCTTTATAAGGCGGGCATTGTGTCTGAGGCGCGGATTGTGATTGAGACGCTTGCGAGTGAGAGCGGTTTGCAGGGGCCGCTGCCCGGGGATGCGGCAAGGCTTGTCGGAGTTCTGAATTATCTGAACTCCGGGCAGCACAAGAAGCGCGGCTTCTTCTGGAATCATTTTTCGAAGGACAATATTGAGACGCCGCCCGACCGTCCGCCTGAGGACATCCCGCCGGAGGAGGAGCGGATGTTTTTCACCTCGGGGAACGCCGAGCGCATAGATGGGATACGCACGGTGCTGGACCAGTGGCGCCGGGCCGGCCTGGTTACGCACGCGGAGTTTTACGTGCTGCTTGCCTCGCTGATTGATGCTGCGGACGCCTCCGCGAACACGACAGGGGTATACGGGGCGTACCTCAAGGAGTTCGGGGGCCGCCAGGGCAGGGCTCTTGAGCTGCGTATGCCGCAGATGGTTGTGGGGCCAGCGCCGAGGCCGCACCGGTGCTATCGGGGAGATGCCCTGGACTGTGCGCGCAAGGAGCAGTTTGACCTGCTGTACATGGACCCGCCTTACAACCGGCGGGATTACGCGGCGAACTACCACGTGCCGGAGCTTATCGCCCGCGGGTGGTTTGACGCCCGTCCCACCCTGAGCGGGAAGACCGGCATGGTCAGGGAGTTCGGGGAGCTTCGAAGCGATTTTTGCCTTAAAGACCGCTGCGTGCGGGCTCTTGATGAGCTGGTGGGCGCGGCCCTTGAGGGTTCGGGCGTGAAATACATCTTGCTGTCCTACAACACCGAGGGGCTCATACCCGATAGCGAGGCGGAGCGGATATTCCGCTCGGCCGGGAAGCCTGGCAGCTTCAGGAGGTTTGAGAAGGACTACAAGCGGTACCGCTCGGACAGCGATTCGGATTCAAGAACGTATGCGGCCGACAGGGTCAGGGAGCTTCTCTACTTTGTCGAGGTGGAATGAACTTGAAGCACCTTGTAGAAAAAGCGGCGGAACTGCTCAATAAAGCGCGGGCGGTTGTTGCAGTTACCGGCGCGGGGGTCTCGGCCGAGAGCGGGATTCCCACTTTCCGGGGTGAGGACGGGCTGTGGAACACATACCGCGCGGAAGACCTTGCCACGCCGGAGGCTTTTGCGAAGAACCCTGCGCTTGTCTGGCAGTGGTACAACTGGCGGCGGGGGCTTTTCCGCAAATCTTCGCCAAACCCGGCACACGTCGCGCTTGCGAAGATGGAGAATGGGCCGTTTGATTTTACGCTTGTCACGCAGAACATTGACGGGCTGCACAGCCTGGCCGGGAGCAAGAACGTTCTTGAAGTGCACGGCAGTATCTGGCGGATACGCTGCGACACCTGCGGGTACGTAGAGCACAACGAGACAGTGCCTCTGCCGGAGCCGCCGTTTTGCACCTGCGGCGCGCCGCTGCGGCCGGACGTTGTCTGGTTCGGGGAGGCGCTTGAGGCGGGGATTATCGGGAAGGTTATGGAGGCGCTTATGCGGGCCGAGGTAGTGATTGTTGCAGGCACCTCCAGCGTGGTTTATCCGGCTGCGTCCTTTGCCGTGACCGCAATGCAGGCTGGCGCGGCCTGCATCGAGGTTAATCTGCACAACACGCCGCTTACGCCGATGGCTGACGTAGCGATTTGCGGGAAGGCTGGCGATATAATGCCGCAGATAGTGAAGGCAATTCTGTGAGTGAACAAAATCGCAAACACCCCTGGCTTGCAGTTTCGCTGTCGCTAATGCTACCGGGCCTGGGGCAGATTTACAGCCGTGCTGTTGTCTGCGGCATAGCAGTCATGCTGGCATCGGCCGCGCTTGCCTGTGGTGCGTTTCATTACCTTTACTCGCCGGGCTTTGGGCTGGGGATTTTTCGCCTTTACGGGCTGCTTGCTTTCGCAGTTTACCTGTTTGGGCTGATTCATGCTTACCTGGCCGCGCGCGGCAGGAACAGGTTGCTGGGCCTGGAACCCGGTGCAGGCAAAGACCCGTGGCTTGCAGTGCTCTTGTCTATTATGCTACCCGGCTTGGGTCACCTTTACTTGAAAAAAGTGGTTGCTGCAACACTTGTTTTTGCTGCGTGGCTTTTGCTTAACCTGCCAATCATGTTTATTTCGAAATGGTCTTTCGCCGTACTGCCGGCTTACACCTTGTTTGCTGTTTTGCATGCACATTCCTGCGCGCCGGGGAGCAAGGCACGAAGGCAGGGGATGAAACTCTTTGTCATCACTGCGGTTGTCGTGCTGACCGCTTTCACCGTTTTTGTTCTGTTTGCCAGTGAACATGCAATTGCCGTGTACTGGGAAAAAGGACGTATTTCCCAGGTTCGTGCAGGCTGAGGTATGTCCGGGGTGTTATTTTTCCCTGCGCATCATATCGAGGACCTGGTTGAGGGTCTGGTCAATCGCGAGGTTGAAACCTTCCTCCCAGTAGAAAATTTTGCCGCTTTCGGCTTCCACCATCATTACCGACGGCATGGCCTTGAGCTTTCCATCCTTGTTCGGGAGTTTCAGTTTCTTAATCGCTTCCGCCGGGTCGGCTGTATAGAGAAGCCTATCGCCCTGGAACAGATTGTGTTCTTTCGCGAATGCTTTGAATGTTTCTGTGTCGGAGCCGAGGTAGATGTAGAATGTCTTCAAGTCGCCGGCCTTGCCCGCGAAGTCATTGATTCTCGGAAGCATGGATTTGCACGGCTCGTTGTCGAGTGTGAAAAACACGTACAGGTAATAGGACAGCCCGGCCCTCTCATGTGCGGGATAGACTTGCTGCATTTTGATGTCGGGCATTTTCTTCAGTTGGCGCACGACAAGGTCTTCGCGGCTGAGCTGCTCGAGCGGCATGTCGAGCGCGACCTCGAGCTGGAGTTCTTTTTCCGATTCGATTTTGATTCGCGTAAAGAAGATATACGGGTCGCCGTTTCTATTGCGCACGCCTGCGTTAAAGAGATACTCGCCTGGCGCAAGCTGCAGGCGGGCCATGCCTTTATCGTCAGTTTCATCCTCCGGCCACTGCGTGGACCAGTACTTTCCGTCGAGCTTTATGGTTGCGAAATGGCTGAATTTGGCCAGGGGCCGGCCCTTTCGCTTGAAACTAACCACAAGCGTACCCGGCTTTTCGTACTCTTTCGCCGCCTCCGGGCTTTTTTGCTTGTTTCCGAAGTTGTCCGGGTCAAGAGGGTAGAGTGGTTGCCATTCCTTACCATCGTAGAACTCGACCCACTTTTTGTTTTTGCTCAGCTTTGCCGGTATGCCGATGGCCCGCAGGATGCCTATTGCGCACCCGTTTATCTCACCCTTTCTGCCGCAGCGGGACTTGACCACCAGCAGCGGGTCTTTCCAGGAACCGCCGTAAGTGCGTTCCATTTCTTTCACGTTTTCGCCGAGCCACTTGTTGACCTTAAGCGCTGTCAACACGGGGTCTGGGCCAATCCAATGATCGCGGCGCATTTTCTGCTGAGCCGGGCCCATTAGTTTATGGAACCGCCAGTAGAGTTTATCTCGCCAGTTTCCAAGTGGCTCGTAGCCTGTGCGCGGGATAAGGATGTATTCTCTCCATGTTTCCTTGTCGTAGAGCTTCGGCCAGTGCAGGCGTGCCGTCTTTGCGAAGCCTATGTGCATAAAGAGTGTTTCAGGCGTCGCTTCTATCAGGTCCAGGACGGGCAGTTCGGTAATCAGATAGAGCAAATCGTCGAGGTCATCTTCCCATGCACAGCGAATTGCCTCGGTGAGGCTGTTGCAGTTGCCGAGTGATTTTTTCAGTGCTTCAACGGCTTTGTCTTTCAGTTTGTTGTCTTTTATCTTCTCCATTACCTCGGGATAGTCTTCCGGCTTGAAATGCTTGACTTTGTAAATGTCCGGAGGCACTTCGAAATCTGGGAGCGGTTTTCGCTTTTTCTCATCTTTGGATTTGCTGCCTTTTTTGCGTTTGGGCTTCTTGGGGTAGCGCAGCCACATGTAGCCTTTTGGGGCCGGGCCTGCGCCGTACTCAACGACAGACTCTTCGGGAGGCTGAACTTTCACCTTTCCCCATTTGGCAACCTTGTCATTGGCGGAAATTGTGAAGATGTATTCCCCCGGGCCGAGCTCGATTTCAACCTTGCCCTCATCACCCGCCTCGCGTTTCGCGAACGGGCGCAGGGAACCGTAGTTAAACACGTAGAAGTACACCTCGGCACCGATTCCGGTATCAAGGGCGACTTTTCCCGTCTCGGCGTAGACGGAGGTGGAGTTTATAACTGCCGAGCGCTTGTAAACCCGGTAAAGGGTTTTCGTATCCTCAGGCACGCCGTAAATTCGGGAGACAACAAGCGGCGCGCGGCGGGCCGGGCCGGTGAACCATGCCGCATCGAGCGAGTCGGCCGGCTCGCAGGCACCGAGGTAGTACCACTTCCCGTCACACCACACCTCGACCCACGCGTGGTTGGAGTCGCAGGTGGACCAGAGCGGGCAGGAACACGCGCGGGTAGGGATGCCCACCGACCGTGCC
>CAYWBA010000036.1:13160-13869 GCA_964455955.1 uncultured Planctomycetota bacterium
GTCCTCTTCGTATTGCTCCCTTGCTCTTAGCAGCATCTCTTCGCACCGCCCGACACCCCTTTTGAGATTTTCGAAAATACCCTGGTCGCGGCGCTGGGTCGGCTTGTAGGTGAACCGCTCCTTGCACCAGCGGTTAATCTCAAGGGCGACATCTTCCATTGTCTCGAAATGCTTGATGCGCGGGTATACTCGCTCGAAAAGGTACTTGCGCCACTGCTCGAACGGCTCCTGGGTTACCCGGCATGGCAGGACGTGGTGGTGGAAAAGCTCCTTGGTAACTTTCTTCGACCACGGGAGGAGGTCGCGGGTCGCCAACGCATAGTCGAGGTGCTCGCGCAGTGCTTCCGGGCTTGCGCACGCCAGGTCGCCGGGCGCCATGTACGCGACGAGAAATGAAGCCGCCTCCTGCTGTCCGGGCGGCGTGTTTTTCAGAAAGTCCTCAATCTGGCCTATGTTCTCACCCGCAAGCTCAAGAGATTCTTCCACCAGCTCGCGGTACTTCTCGGGGACGGCCTTGTCGAGCCAGTTGCCTTTTTGAGTCGCTTCCTGTGCGCCTGCCGGAACAAGGAACAGGATAATAAATAGTGACAGAATGCCTGCGACAAGCCAGATTTTCATTTTTTCCTCCCGGTCTTAGTCAAGGTAAACGTTCTTTTTCAGTTCTTTGGACCAGGGCGACCACTCATCGCCTTCGTGCGAGCTGCGCCGT
>CAYWBA010000037.1:0-6144 GCA_964455955.1 uncultured Planctomycetota bacterium
GAGTGATTGAGCTTGAGGAGTACATGAAACTCGTAAGGCTGGCTGCGGGCGCGGCCGAGCCACAAGCCCCGCCGCCGCTTGATGCGGTTTTCACCAGCGCGCATTACCACGGCGTGGTGGGAGATACCCAGGCTTCCATGCTTGCCACGGTGCAGTTTTCAACACTCAAAGCGGGCTGGATGACCCTGAACTTCGACCTGCGCGGCGCCGCCCTTGCTTACCCCCAGCTCGATGGGCGCGAAGCGCTTATCAGGCCCGCGCGGCGCGGTTTGTCGCTCCTGGTGCCGCAGAAGGGAAACCACGTCCTTACAGCCAAGGTCTATATGCCTGTATGGAACGCGCCTACAGGGAAGAGAATCTCGGCACAGCTCCCGGCGACAGGCGCAACTACCATCACCCTCCGTTTTCCTGGAAAAGTCGAGATGAATTGCTCTGCGGGCGCTACTGAGAGAAGCTACAATGAACAAAAGGATACGACTACGGCCGAGATTTTCCTGGGAAAGGACAGTGCGTTCGTGCTCACTTTCCGCGGTGAGGAAAAACGCGCCGAGATGGAGCAGTTCATAACTGCACAGACGGAGGCGCGCACGACCTTCGACTCGGCGGGTTCAACGACAGTTGCCGGAATAGATGTGGACTCCCACAGGGCGCCGCTGGATTCGCTCCAGATAAAGATAGATGCCGATACCCAGGTCTCAGACCTGCGCGCAACAGATATGCTTGACTGGGACATAACCACTTCCGGCACGTCCGCACTGCTCGGAATCCGGTTCAGAAAACCGGTTCAGCACACAACGGTGAACCTGACTCTCAACCGCACATCATCAGCACGCAGGCGCAAGCTGCCTCGGATTTCACTGCCCCAGGCAGGTCTTCAGGGGTGGCTGCTGCGCGTCTCACACGTTCCAGGCGTCAGGGTCGAGTTCGCTTCCGCCCGCAACGCACGCCAGATTGCCGAGGCGCGCAGGAGGTCGGGACGGCACAGTTTCCTCGCTTTCGAGAGCTGGCGTCCTGACCACGAGGTTGCCCTTGAGGTGACACCCGTTGAGGCGCGCCTCGAGTCTATGATTACGCAGGCTATTGACATACGGCGCGAGCGCATACTTCTTAGCGCAAATTGCTTCGTCCGGGTGTTGCGCGGCCGTGAGTACCGGCTTGCCGCACTGCTACCCGCCAAGTGGGAAATACTGCAGGTGCAGATGCTGCGCGGCGCAGGCTTCGACTACTCGATTTCCAGGGAGGATGGCCGCAGCGTAATTACGCTCTCATCACCCCTCGGGGTGGGGGCAGGTAATGGCATCGCTGTCAACATCCAGGCCCGCCTTGTCCCGGGTGAGACGGGCGGCGAGAAGTGGGAAGGCCTCTCTTTCGACTTGCCGCGCATAGAGCTGCCCGGCACGGAGTTCCGGGGCGGCATGGTAGCGCTCGGAGGGGCGGATTACCTGGCCCTCGCCGCCGCCCAGATGAAGTCGCTGCAGGATATGGATGTTGCGGAGACTGGAGTCAGGGGCGCGCTGCTGGCCTACCGGATACTCGAGGCGGACTACGGCGCACGGATTAGGGCCGCCAAGAAGAAGCCGCGCCTTGTGGCGAGCGTCACCACCGCCCTGAGCATAAGCGAGCGCATTCTCGGGACCCGCTCCCTTGTGACGTTGAACATCCTCGAGAGCCCCATGGACAGCTTCGAGGTTGCCCTGCCCAGGGGAACCGGGAGCCTGGTTCAGTTCGAAGGGCGTTCAATAAAGGAACGCACACTCGTGGAGGAGGAAGAGCGCGACTTGTGGAAGATTACGCTGCAAAAAGAGATACAGGGTCTTTACCAGTTTCTTGTAACGTTCGACCGCCAGATTGAAGGGGTTTCGGAGAAGCTTGTTGCGCCAACTGTCGAGCTTGCGGGCGCGTACCGGCAGGACGGCTACATTGCCGTCGAGGCGGGTGAAGGGATTGAAATCGGCGCTGCCGCCCGCAACCTGGAAGAGGTCTACGTCAGCGAGGTGCCGTTCCTGGCGCGGGTCCAGTCCGAGACAGGCACGGGAATCTTCGTGCACGCCTTCAGGTACTCCCGGCCGGGCTACTCGCTTGTCCTTGATGTGAAGAAGCACGAGATTACGCGCGTTATCACCTGTGTTGTGCCTGCAATGGTTCTCAACACGCTCGTGACCGAGGACGGCCTCGAGCGCACGGAAGGAATCTTTCACGTAAGAAGCGTGGGAGAGCAGTTTTTCTCCCTTCAGTTGCCGCAGGGCTCGACTCTGTGGTCTGTGCTTCTCGGGCGTGAGCTGGGCTCCATGCTCCCTGTCAAGCCCGCCTCGAGCGGAGGCGAAGTGCTTGTGCCTCTTACAGCCGCACCGGGGCCCGGGACTGATTACTACGTGAAGGTGGTTTACCAGCGCCCGCATGAAGCTTTTGCGTCTTTCGGCCACCTCTCGCTTGACGTGCCGAAGGTGGCCGACGGACTGGTTGTCCAGACAGCATGGCGCACATTCGCGCCGGAGGGGTACCGCTACTACGGCCACAGCGGCGCAGCTACCTATGACCTCCTCGAGCCGTCTCCCTCGACAGTCTTTGACAATCTCTTCTATCCCGTGCTTTACATGGCCGCGGGTGTTTTCGCCCTTTACCTCCTCGTCCTCGGCTTCAAACGCATGCCGAAAGTTAGAATCTCGCCTGCGACCGTGCGCTACGCCGTTGTACTGCTTGTTGTAGCTCTGGTGGTCGGATTCCTGGCTATGATGATGTTTTCCACGGCAGGAAGCAGGGTCTCGGAAGAGAAAATGGCAAGGTATCGTGAAGTGTCGACACCGACCGCGGGCATACCTGCGAGACAAGAGTATGACGAAACGCTTAAACGCGCTATATTCAAGTCGCCTGGCGACCAGACAGTAACTTTGGCTGAGAAACCGATAGCTGCGCTTGAGGAGGAACTCGGGCAACTCCGGGAAGAGATTTCAAAGAAAAAGAGGCGAATAGACCAGATCACTGCCGGCCCCGATGGGGCGAGCTTTGACAAGTTGTCCGGCAAAGAGCTTGAGAAGGAAGGTAAGGATGCGATTATTCTCCGCGACGGGCAGGTTTTAAGAGGCAGGCTTGCCGGCCGCGGCAAGGGCGGTTTCCGCCTCGCAACTGACAAGGGCCTCCTGGATGTGGCGGAGGGCGAGATTGAGTCTATTCTCACCCGCAACGGCAAATCATACCAGTTCGGCCCGAGGAAGCGCGCAACGAAGAAGGGTATTCTCTCAATGATTATCAACCTGCGCTGGTCGGGCCAGATGGGCAAATGGTCCGCGCTATCAGGCGCCGGGCCCATAAGCGTAAGCTACGCAAGCATCGGGCTTATCTACACAATCTGCTTCCTGCTCACCTTCCTCAGCATGTTTGTGTTCATAGCGCTTGAGCGAAAAGAACTCCGCCTGAAAGTCCTTTACGTTGCGGTGCTTCTGATAGTATTCGGCTCGCTGCCCGCAATCGCCGGGGCCCGCTTCTATGCGTACAGCAATGCCGTCCTGCTCGGGCTGGTGCTCGGGATTGTTTACTACCAGGTTCGTAACATCGTCGGCGCGGTGCGCGGACATATTAAGCCTGTGATTATCACAGCCGCGCTGCTTGCACTAACTGCCTGCGTGTTGTGGGCGCCGGGCGGTGCTTCTTTGCTGGCGGGCGCTGCCCGCCAACTGGGCATGGAAGCCTGGGCGCAGGAGGAGAAGGAGAAAGAGCTTCCGCCTATAGAACCGACAGACATGGTTGTGCCTTACGACCTCAAAGACATCCTGCGCATCAAGGGTACAGGTTCCATAGTGCTTTCCGAGGAGCGTTACCAGCATCTTCTTGAGCAGGCGGGCCTGGTCAAGCACAAACCTGATACCGCGCCGCCAGCGGATTCGTGCATTAGCACCGCGCACTTCTCGGCGACCCTGCTTGCCGACAGGCTGAACGTAAGTGCGAACTACTCTATTACAGTTCTTGCCGAGGGTGAGCAGAAGGTCGAGCTGGGCCTCGGCGGGCTTGCTATCTCGCAGGCCCAGCTTGACGGCGAGCCTGCTACGCTGGTCGTTTCCGGCGAAGGGTACGCCATAGTCATCAACGGCCCACGTACCGCCCGCCTCTCACTTGCCTTCTCACTGCCGAGAGACCCCCGGAAAGCCAGCGGCAGTGTGAACTTCAGCGTGGCGCCGGTCGCGGCAAGCGTGGTGGAGGTCCGGGCAGGTCTTGATACGGATGTTTCGGTCCTTTCCGCGCTGGGAGGCCAGGCCGAGACCCGTAGCAAGGAAACCAAGATTGTGCGCGCAGCCCTCGGCCCGCTACGGCGGGTCAGCATAACATGGCAGCCGCACCGTACTTTCCAGCCGGGCCTGGGGCTTCGCACCGTTGTCTCGTCCGAGCTGCTTTACCGCATTGACAGGGATGTCGTGCTGTTTGACGGCACTTACAATTACAGCGTCCAGGGTGGAGAACTGCATGCGCTTCATTTCACAGTGCCGGACAACCTGGAGGTTTTCAAGGTGCGCACGCCGGACGTCCGGCTGTGGCGCCTCGTCGAGGGGACGCCGCGCACGCTTGAGGTCATCTTGCAGTCAAAAGCCCCTCGCAACTTCAGCGTGAGTGTGAGCGGAATCTTTTTCCCGCCGGAGGATGGCTCGAAGTACTCGCTGCCCGCACCCCATTGCCGCGAGGTGGAGCGCGAGACGGGGAGTGTAATACTCGCCCCTCACAGGATGATGCGGCTGCAGGTGACGAGCCGACGCGGTGTGCGGCGGGCCCGCTGGAGTGGCAAAGTGCCGCCCACGCACCAGATACATTCCGCCTATACCTACCTCTCGGCGCCGTTTGAGCTGGAAGTATCGGCCGCGCCGAGGGAAACAGACATACGGGCAGAGACAACTGCGCTTCTTGTAATTGGCACAAAGGAGACTTTTCTGCGGGTAAGCAGCAAGCTGCTGCGCGGGGGGCAGCCGGTTTACGACCTTTACGTAGAGATTCCTTCAGGCTTGGCGGTCGAGACTGTCGTATGCCCGGGCATGGAGTCCTACTTCATCGTCCCCGGCGAGAAGGCGCAGCGGCTGCACCTGATGATTCCGGCAGGGCTGCCCAAGGAAAGTACGCTTGTAATAGAGGGTGTTCGCCGCGGCGCGCCGCCAGACAGGGAGGAGATTCCGGTAATCTCGATTGCAGGCGTCAAGCGGCACCGCGGGGAAATCGCGGTTGCGGCCGAGCCGGGCCTTCTGATTAGCACGGGGGAGCTTACGGGAATCTCGCCCGTGAGCAAGGACAAGGTCAGGGTTGATAAGACAATGCTGGGACTCTCCAAAGTGCAGCAGGCTTTCAAGTTTGCCGAGGAAGGCTACTCCGGCGAGCTGCTTGTTGCCCACCTTGAGCCCAAGCTTTCAGCTACGGCGGTGACTGCGCTTGTCGTGCGCGGCGAAGTGCTCGCATACGCGGCCATAGTTGAGTACCGCATCGAGGATGCCGGGTGCCAGGAGTTCCGGTTCAAGGTGCCTGCCTGGGTGAAAGAAAGCCTGACAATCCAGGGGGCGTTTCTGAGGGAGAAAATCTTCTCCGGGCCGGATGCCGAGGGGTTCCTGGAAGTCACTGTCAAGCTGCAGCACAACGTGCTCGAAAAGTACTCGCTGGTTCTGTACTGGGAGGCTGACCCCCAGGAGGGCATCCGGCTCAGCGTGCCTGTCGTGGCGCCTGTGGGGGTAGAGACCCTCAGGGCTTACATTGCCGTTGGGGCTACCGCGGACCTGAGGTTTATCGAGCGCGCCAGAAGCAAGGTTGAGGTAATAGACTCCTCTGAGGTCCCGCACCTGTCGCGGTTTGAGTCGGATGACGCGAAGGTTCTGCTCGCGTTGAAGGTGCTTGATTTTCCGTATCTTGTCTCCTTCGAGCTTGAGAGGCCCAGGATTGCTGCTGAAATAGACGCGATTATAGACAACGCCGAGTACACCGTGGTGGTAAATGATTTCTCCTACTCGTATAACCGCGCATCGTTCCACATCCAGAACCGTGCCAAGCAGTACTTGAAGCTGCGCATGCCTGCAGGCGCCCTGCTGTGGACCGCGGATGTGGCGGGTGTGCCGGTAAAGCCGGCGCGCCTCTCGGACGAAGACGGCTCCATCCTTCTAATACCGCTTCTGAAGCAGTCGG
>CAYWBA010000037.1:6154-8431 GCA_964455955.1 uncultured Planctomycetota bacterium
GAAGAAGACATATCGTACTTTGTTTCAGTGTACTATGGCATGCAGCTTCCAGGCGGGTTCGGAATAAGCTGCGAGCTTGCGCCGGAGCTGCCCGAGCCGCTTGAAATACAGGTTGAGGAAAGCTACGTTTCTGTCTATCTGCCGAAGCGCTTCACGTACAGTTTTGATACAAACATGGATGAGGTGATTAAGTCTGTCAAGGAAGTTGCCAAAGCCCAGACACTGATGGCCGAGGCTGCAAGGATAGGCGAGCGCCTGAAGTCAGAGTCCGAGCTGGGAGCGTATGAGCGGCTGACCTCCAGTCTCGAGCGGCTGAATGAGCAGCTTGCCCAACAGGTGGAAAGTGCGAGAGAAGCCCAGGCAATAACAGGCAAGGAGATGAAGGAGGAGTTCAAGAAGCAGTACAAGAAGAACATCAAAGATATTCAGAACCTTGAGAAAGACCTTACGTCAAACATTGCCAAAATTAACAAGGCAAGGCGGCGGCAGCAAGAGTTGCAGCAGAAACAGCAGCAGGCTCAGGCTGCAGATGCCCGCAGTCTCGGCAGCGGGGCTGCGGGTGCTTACGGCCAGAGATGGGGCAAGGGGAAGCTCGACAGCTTCGCGCAGGAGGAAGAGAAAAAGCTCAAGTCGCAGATGAAAAAAAGAGATGTTTCCCATCGTGGCAAGAGGGTCCAGGACAGCCTTGATAAGTTCCAGTCTGACGATGCCAAAAGCATTGAGAGACCTAAGGCACCTCGTAAAGAGAAATTTTTCGGCCAGGAAGTATTAAAGAAAAAGGAACAAAGAGGTGACAGGCCTGCTCCAGCACTGCGGGAACCCGCATCAGAACCTCAGGCACCCACTGATGCTTCTAAGGAGCGGTGGGGACAATTACCTGGTAAACGGGTGGTTACAGCCGGAAAGGCGTCGGCAGATGCAGGACCAGGTGCTGCTGTGGATACGCGCCGGGTCCCGCCGGCGCGTGCAGCCGGGATACAGCCGCTGAAGATAGATTTGCCGGAGCGCGGGGTTGCGCTCCATTTCAAAAAGCTTGGCTCCAACCCGAAGGTTACAATCAGCTCATCTTCAATTATCGCGCCAATCAGGTTGGCATACGCTGTTCGGATGCTGGTGGCTCTCGGCCTGCTGGCCTTCTGCGTGTGGCAGGGGATTTCCCTTTTTGGCGCCAAGACACCGGGTAGGATAATCCTGGAAGGCCTGGTTGCAGTTGTGCTTATTGTGCTTGTACTGGGCAGTACATGGGCCACCCTGATACTTGCCTGTGCAGTCGCGCTGTACGCAAGCGAGAAGCAGTTCGGCTGGCTGCGCCGGTACGTTCGCCCGCTATGAGGCGGGGTCTGCGGCGGGCGGTGTTTCTTCATCGCCGGCAGGTTCGGGAATAATGTCTTCGGGGTGCTCTGTCTCGGCGAGGCGCCTGCGTGCGCGCTCTATTGCCTTGCGGCTCGTAACATAGAAGATTGCCCCAACCAGTGCCCAGAGCACCTTTGCCAGGTGCATGAGGAGGGCTATCATAGCGCCGAGATTTACTGCATGCGAGAGGCTGCCGAAAAGCCAATCGTAGGCGCTTTCCCCCACGCCGAAGCCTGCAACGGTAATTGGTACTGCGTCAATAAACGTGCCCACAGGAATGAGGAAAAGAAAGAAAACAAACTTGGGGTCCGGCATATCAAGAGCAATGGCGAAGCAGAAGTTTGATACAACCATAATAAAATGCGCACACCCGCTGAGCAATAGTGCCCACAAAACGGCCTTTTTATGGTAGCGGTAAAGGAAGAGGGCATCATAAACCTTTTCTATCAGGCGGCCGAGGGGCATCTTTTCGACAAAGCGCGTTACAAACTTGGAGTGACGGATGCGCCTGGAAAGAAAAATAGCGAAGAAAACTGCTACGAGCAGGAGAAGAATTAGGACAATTCCCAGAACTGTTCTCAGAGTTGGGTTATTTAAAACAAAGTTGAAGTTTGCGAGCAGGGCGATAGCGGCGAAGAAGACCATTGCAAAAAGTCCGATGCCCCGGTCAACAAAGACGGAGGTCACGGCTCCCGGCTTCTTGTCAGGACTGATTGTTGCGGCGTAGTAAGCTTTTATGAGGTCGCCGCCGGTGGAGCCCGGCATGCCGATATTAAAAAACCATCCAATCAGTGTCAGGCGCAAGGAGGTGAAGAAGTCGAGGTCTATTCCCTGGGCCGCAATCAGAATACGCCATCGGACAGTGCCGAGAATTGCGATAATGAAGAACAGGTAGTCATGGTTACTATATGGTGGGCAAAGAAA
>CAYWBA010000037.1:8441-13807 GCA_964455955.1 uncultured Planctomycetota bacterium
GAGGAAGAAGGCGCCGATACCTATTTTGGAGAAAATCGAAAAGCTGATTTTGTCCGTAGTTGCAAGATAGGCAATAAGCCCGGCTGCGACCGCGATTCTCAAAGTGAAAAACAGCACCTTTTTCTTGTGCAAGCCGAATCCCCTGTTTTCTCACTGCAGCATTTCGAGGAACGCTTCAATACGGGTTGCGGCAGGGCCGCTGACCGGGCCGGGCTTGTCCGCCTGAAGGGTAAGCACCGGCACATCGAGCGCCTGGCGGACCAGCCTGTCGGTTAGCTGGCGCCAGCAGAAATTTTGCACGTAATTTATTATTCCGTCAATACTTCTTCTGCGAATCTCCTTTTTCACATCTTCGAGCCTGAACGCGGTGTCGTACGGGTAGGTGTAGAGTGAGTACTGCCGGGCGAGCGAGTCCGCAGGGCAGGGCATGGCGAACTGGCGCTGGAACTCGTTGAAGACAATCACCGCCCCGCGCTCCTCGGCAAAGTCATGCAGGTCGCTCAGTATCGGCGGCACGCCCAGGACCCCTACACGCAGGCCGTTGCGGCTCTGCCTTGCGGATGCGATTCGCAGGAATTCGCGCAGCTTGTTTTCGTAGCTATGGCAGTCGCCTTCAAAATCACTCATGCTGACAAGAAAGAGGTGGTTCTCCTTTCCCGTGACCTGTCCTGTTTCCCAGGTGAGCCTGTCAAGCTCGGCTGCGAGCTTTCTTGCAGCCTCAAGCTCGACTCGCACTTTCTCAGCAGCCTCAACAGTCGTCCCCAGTTGCTCACAAAGCTGCGCAATCTGCCTTCCCATTTCTGCATGGTTGCGCGGGTAAGGATAGCAGAACTCGCACGTATCCACGCCTTCAGAGGCCCATATCTCAAGGAGGGCGCGGGTGTTTGTGCAGTCGCCTCCCGTGACGCCGATAACTCTTCTGATATCAGAAGCTCGCAGGGCGGTATATATACCTTTTATCCATGCGCAGGTGTTTTGCGGCAGGCCGGCGCGCTCCGCCTTTTCAACCATGCCTGCCGCCTCCGGGCTCCCCACAAAGAGGTTGTTGAGGTCAACTGGCGAGAGGCCGGCTGCAAATATCACCTCGACAGGCAGCGTGGCGGTTATGCCGATTCTTTCCATTTGGCCCTCAAGTACTCCGGCCAGCACGCAAGACAGGGATAAGTATAGCGCTGCTGCAGCCCCCGGCAAGTCCAATCCTGCAAATGTACATGCATGGGGGGCAATCCGGGATGTGAAAAGGGCACGGGAGCCTTTGCCCATGCCCGTCTCTTGCTCACATGCGCTCTTGCGCTATATCGCTTCGGCTTCTTCTTTCTTGGCGGTAAAAATCTTCTCGTTTTCCTGCTTCACCGAGTGGAGATAATCAAGAAGTGTCTTCCTGTCCTTTTCGCCGAGAGAAGGCAGGTAATTTTCATACCACTCTTTGTCCGCAAGCTCTCCGTATTCCTGTGCGTACTTGTCGAGCTCTTCGATAAACTGTGTGATAATGGAGTCGGCACCCTCGTGCGTCGCGTATGCATCGTTTTCCCGCACAACATCTCTTAAAACTTCAGGATTGTCAATAATGGCGCAGGGGCGCAGCAGGTTCTCCGTGTAGGGCTGGCGCCTGCGGAAAGAGCGGAAGAAGTCGGAATCGAGTATTTCTTCAAGCGACTTGTCGCGGACATTGTCCTTGGCAAAGTGGCAGAAGACGCACGGCTCGACATCGCCCCGGTTGTTCACGTGGAAGTAGTGCCTGCCGCCGGCTATGCACCCGCCGCAAAGCGTGCCGTCGCACCAGAAGTCAGCAATAACAATGTCTTTTTCCATGCGGAACTTCGCAAGCTCCCTGCGCCGCCATATCCTTTGCTCGGGGGTCGGGACAAGCTCAAACGAGGGTTTGCGCCCTATGGGGATATAGTTGAAGTACCAGCCGATAAAGCAGCCCCTCTCAACCATGAAGTCCACGAACTCTTCGCTTCCGACAAGCTCGTTGTTCTGTCTTGTGGCGGTTGCGGAGTAGCCGAAAAGCACGCCCGCCTCCCTCAGGTTGTCGAAGACTTCCATGATTTTCTTGAAGTGGCCTTTTCCGCGGCGGGCATCGGTTTCCTCCTCGAAGCCCTCGACGCTTATGCAGGGCAGCAAGTTGCCCAGCTCCGCCAGCCGCCCGGCTGCTTCCTTGTCGATAAGCGTGCCGTTGGTGTAGCACTGGAAGTAGATGTCCTTGTGCTCTTCAAGCATGCGCCAGAAATGTGGGTAAACAAACGGCTCGCCGCCCGAGATAACGATAAAGTATATGCCCATTTCCTTGGCCTGCTTGAGAATCGAGTCGAGAAGCTCCCAGGGCAGGTCGCTTTCAGTGCCGGACTTGTTATATTCCCCGGCATAGCAGCCGTAACAGTCGAGATTGCACCGCATGGTCGGGCTTATGACAAACAGGTACGGCGCCCAGTAGCCCAGCTTGTTCTTGAGTGACTCGCGTACCTTTGCCCCCTTGACCTGCGAGTTCACGACAAATGCATCAACAGCTCTCTTGCGGCATGCCTTTGACGCCTTTGCAAGCCTGTTCTTCGCTACAATCATAAGCCGGGTTATGAAATCCCTTCCCTCAGGGTAGGGGACTTCCGTGTCTATGCGCTTCTTCACAATGTTTATAAGTGATTCATCGGACATGTGTGGCAGAAAGGTGCCCATTGTCCGCATGGTTTGAGTTACGAGAAACTCGTGGGACTTTGACAAAATCCCCATTGCTGTCCCTCCTCAAAACGGGAAACTCAGCTGGAACAGTCTTCCTGACTCGTGTTGTTAAGACAGCATTAGAACACATCCTGCTGTCGCTGGGCAAGAAATAATTCGAATTTTTATTTAACAGGTTTGATACTCATACGAGCGGAGTCCATTGAGGCGATTTCGGCAAGGTACGAGTCCATGATGCGTTGTGCCGTCACATCAGGCGCAAGCCCCAGTTCTTCAAGGCCGCAGGCAGGCACCGGCACGCCCTCAGTTCGGACGTTTATGCCGAAATGTATCAGCGCCGAAACGGGGGAAACAGTCGCGACCGATACGGAAAATTCTCTTCCAGGAAAATATCATCGCCATCCCGCGTGATGGGACGGGCGGTGGTGCTGCGAAGGTATTCTCCCGTTAGGGATGCGAAAAGCCTCTGCCTCAGCACCGCCTTGCCGAGGTCATGCTCGAAATGCTCGATAATAAAGTGCAGCATGAGAGGGCTGTATATCCTGGCACCCGCCGCGAGGTCCACGAGGTCCACCATGAACTCCGGCTTCACATCACAGCCGCCTGCGAAGGAGACAATGCAGTCGCCCTCAAGGCCGAACGTTCGCCTCGCCCAGTGGGAGCACAGTTGTTCCCCCGTATAGTCTATCCTTTGCCCGGCGAAGAGTTTTTCCAATCTGTACTCCAGGGAAATTATTGCGGCGGGGCGTGCGCGCTATGTAATGCCGTACTCCTCGAGTGCGGTCTTTATATCCCGCGAAACGGCGAAAAGGCCCAGGATTCCCAGCACCTGCATGGACTTCATTACGCTGAGCTGCAGTCCGGCCAGCACAACCGGGTTCTCGCCCCAGTCGGCGCGCTTCGTGTTTGAGTAGGATACAAGCAGGCTCAAACCTGTCGAGCTGACAAACGGCACATCCGACATGTCGAAGATTATTCTCCCGACTCCCTTTTCCTCGATTTCCGCAAGCGTCTTGCGCAGTTGCCGGGCCTGGGGCGTTTCTACGTAGCCACAAATCGTTACCACCCCCGTTATCGGCGGGCCATCTTTTATCTCAATCTTTATGTCCATCTGTCCCACTTGCCGCCCGGGCGGCTTCAGCCTGCGTGCCGGCGGGATTGCCGCCGTCCTCGACAGCGACTTTCGAAAAACCCGCCGTCCTGTCAAATTCCTCTTTGAACTTCAGTATACCCTCTGCGATAGCTTCTGCAATAGCTTTTCGGTAGCTCTTGCGCTTTAGTTTTCTTGCAGTGTGGCGGTTGCTCATAAAACCCACTTCCACAAGCACCGCAGGGCACCAAGTCCACTTTATCACGCGAAAACCTGCTTCAAGCACTCCCCGGTTGTTATCATCAATCTTCGCCTCAAGGGAGCTGCATATCTTTTTCGCAAGGCTTCTGCCCTGCGTGTGATATTCCTGCAGCAGCGCCCGCCACAGTATCTTCTCCAGCGCAGGGTCGTCCGCCTTCTCGGCGCTGAGCTTGTCCGTGTCTATCGAATATTTTTTCATCGCCTTGGCGACTCTTTTTTCAATGTCCTCCGCCGGCCTGACAACGTAAGCCTCAAAGCCTGTAGCAGACGTGTCCACCGAAGCGTTTGCGTGGATTGATAAAAATATGTCCGCCCTCTTCGAGTTCGCAAACTCGCACCGCATATCCAGGTCTGTGGACAAATCATACGACAGATCCCTGTCTGTGCTGCGCGTCATCAGTACTTCCAGCCCCTGCTCCCTGAGAATGTCCCGGACCCTCAGCGCAAGCCACAGGTTGATTTCTTTCTCCTGGAGCCCGTGTGCAACCGCACCGGGGAACTTCCCCCCGTGTCCCGGGTCAAGCACCACCCGGCTCAACCTCCTGCCGGGAACCCCGGCTTTCTTCTTCTTGAGACGTTCCCTGCGCATCTTCTCGACCCTTCGCGCGACCGTTTCTGCAAAGGTCTGCGGGACTTCCACCTCGCCTCGAAAGAACCTTGCCCGGGATGCAAGCTTTATTATTTCTGAATTGAAGCTTGCGACATCAAGGCCCGGCGTCACGATGACCTCGGTGTCCTCACCCTGCAGGCTAACCCTGTTTGAGAGGTCGTCGAGAAAAACGCTAAGGCCGCACTCCTGCGCCAGCCTGGTGACGCTTAAAAAAGCCACCGGCTCCTCGGCCGCAGTTTGTGCCGGAAGGAACCCACAGAGAGCTATTAGAAGTATTATCCCACAAGCCTGGGCAAGTGAAAAGCATTTTTTCAGGCAGATGCATTTGACCCGCATTCAAGCACCTCGGTGTGACATCTCTCCCGCATAATTATGCCACCCGGTCGGCGGACTGTCAATCCGATTCCGGGATTCAAACGGAATTGCACCAAATTTCAGGCATTATATCAGAAGACGTGGTGAAAGCCCCCAAAGCCCCGCTGCCACGGCAGAAAAATTCCTTGACAACTGCGGGGGGGGGGGTAAACATGTCAATTAGCAGTGGGAATTGGTCTCTAATGTGCTGGATATTTTTACCACGAAGAACGCAGAGGAGGGAGAGGAAGAAATGGAAACACGGTCAGGTCTAAGAAGCCGCCTGATTTTAAGGATAGTTTTGTTTGGTTTAGCTGCGTTAGCGTTCGTTGTATCAGAAGGGTGCGTCATTGCAACAGTCACTCCGCGGGA
>CAYWBA010000038.1:0-13640 GCA_964455955.1 uncultured Planctomycetota bacterium
CTCTGTGGCGGAACGCAACCGGAAATTCGCGCTTATCTATCTGATAGTGGCGTTTTTTGTCGTGCCCATACTTGTAATTCTGTTGTCGCAACTTCTCTGATTGGGCTTGAAAAACCAGCACTGTCTCATGTATTCTATAGTACCGAACAACGCCGGTTCGTTGGGGCGCTGACTCAAGTGGACAATCCCGAGCTTACAGTTGCTGGCAAGGCCAAGTCCGAGGACACAGCCGGACTCTCTGCACTTGTTGACCAGTACCAGGACAAACTGTTCAATACAGTCCTGCGCTTAATCGGCAACCCGGAAGACGCCCTCGACATAGTGCAGGAAACCTTCCTCAAGGCCCACCGCTCCCTGAGACGTTTCAAAGGGGAATCCAAGGTTTATACCTGGCTTTACCGGATAGCGGTAAATACAGCGCTCAGCTTCCGCCGGAGCGCCGCAACGCAGTTTTCACGCAGTTCAGTCTCCCTTGATAACGGCTACCGCAACGGGGATTCAGACCCGAAGCGGGATGTTCCGGACGAGAAGTTCGAGGCATCCGCGGCAGTGCAAAAAAAAGAAGTCCAGCAGCGTGTTACCGAGGCAATTGCAAAACTCGAGCCGGACCTGCGGTCCGTGGTTGTCCTGCGGGATATCGAAGGGCTCAACTACGAGGATATTGCCGGGATACTTGAAGTCCCCAAAGGGACTGTGAAATCAAGGCTGCACCGGGGGCGGCTCGAGCTGAGAGAGGAACTCAAGGACTTTCTGTGAGGCAGGAAGATTTTATTTGTTAGTCGCGAACCTGCACACGTGTTGAGCGTCTAAGATAGAGGCAGACGGGGAAAACTATCATGGACTGCGAAAAAGCACAAGAGAACCTGAGCGCGCACCTCGACGGGGAACTGGGAGACGCCGAGGAAAAGGCCCTGAAGGCGCACATCGAGGAGTGCCCGAAGTGCCGCTCAGAGCTTGAGTCGCTGCGTTTGACCGTAAAGCTCCTCCAGTCCCTCCCGCGCGCGCACGCGCCCGCGACCTTCAAACAGAGAATATTGGAGTCTGCGGAGCACTCCAGGCCGGTGTTCCGCTTTCGGAAGGTTGTACCGTTGTTGACTGCCGCCGCCCTTGTGCTTGTTTCGCTCGTTGCGGTATTTATGCTCAGGCCCACCAGACAACTCCCTGATGCAACCACCCCCATGGCTGAAAAAGAAACTTTGCATAGGCCCAAAGCGGAGGCTGAAGAACCCAGGGTGGCCAAAAAGGCCGGCCTCAGTGATACTGACTCGCGCAAGAGCGAGGATAAACTGGGCCGTGAGATAAACAAGCTGGAGCCCGCCGCTCTGGTTGAAAAACTTGCAAAAGGAAGAGCGGCTGAACCTGGTGAATCTCTGGGCATGGATAAGGAACCAATGATGAAACAAACTGCCCGCAGAGCAAGGCCCCCTTCCGAGCCACTTGCAGAAAAATCTGCGGAAGGCGTTAAGAAACTTGAGGAAGCCTTAGAAAAGCGTAAGAGCGATTCCGGTTTCTCAGGACAGGCACAGGAAGGCAAGAAGGATGGTGGAAGACTTGCTGATCTGCCTAAGAAAAAAATGCTCAAAAAGGCTAAAGAGCAGGCGCTCCGGGAAGACCGGGATGAGGAAGGCGAAGGAGTGTCTGAGCTGGGTGCTGCAACGCCAGAAGCCCGGATTGAAGAGTATGTTATTGAAACTGACGACATGAAAAAGACCCTGGAGGAAGTGGAAACGCTTCTTGCCCGGTATTTGGACAGGGATAAGGCTGATAAACCTGCACAAGAGCCGGGCGCGGCCCGGGCTGCTGGTGGCGGGGCCCCGGACGAGAGCGTAGTTCTGATTGTGCAGGTTGACAGCAAGGAATACAAAGAGCTTATTTCAAGGCTTCAGGCGCTCGAGGGGCCCAGGGCGGCCGGCGCACCTGAGTCCTTCAGAGAAGATGCCCGGCAGAAGAAAAAGAAACAGCCAGAAACGGATGGGAAAAAGCGTCAGGAAAAAGAGGGTGTGGAGCGAAGTGCCGCAAGTGGCAAGGGGCCGCAAAGCCCGTCTCCGCCCGCTGACCCGTCCCTGGACCGCGAGAAAAAGGAAAAAGACTCGAAGGCCGGCAGGGGCGCAGCTGAGCCCAAGAGCGAGGAGAGTAAGGACAGGCTTCCAGGCGCCGGGGCCGACGAAAGGGCGCGAAAAGCGTCTCCACCCCAACGTTCCGGGAAAGCTGAAGAGGCGCAAAAAGATGAGTCCGAAGATGATGCGCAAAAATCCCCACCCAGACCCATGCCCGGTAAGGCGCCGGGTGCGGCGAAGCCCCAGGCACCTTCGGCAACTCAAAGAGCTGAACAAGAAAAAGCTGAAACTGCCGGTGCCCGCGCTGACAAACCTATTGAGCTTCGCATAAAGATCAGGCGCAGGCCAAGACCTGCTCCGCATCCCGAGAAAAAGTAGCGGCCGCCTGTCTAAGCTCCGGGTTTTGGATGAAACGTAAACTTGCCGCCCTCGTAGACAAGGTAACTGGCTTCCTTATCCCAGTGGCCGAGGGTGTAGAAATCCCGCTTCTTGCCGCGTACCATCATTTCAACGTGACGCGCCTGGTGGACATGCCCGCAGATTATGACGTCGTAGCCTTTGGTGAAGCACCGGGCCACCGTCGGCAGGTCAATACCGCGTGTCTTCTCCGGCTTGTTCTTCACTATCGCCCTGCTCGAGCGCCGCATTGCCTTTGCAACCCACATCCTGAAGGAAAGCGGGGTCAGGTGCTTGAACCAGAACATCAACACCGGGTTGCGGATAACCGACCTGAACATCATGTAATCAGTATCGTTGCTGCAGAAGAGGTCGCCGTGAATGAGGTGAACTTTGAGCCCGCCAAGGTTGATGTTGGCCTTCTCGGGCAGGACCTCTATCCCGCATACGCGGGTCAGCTCGCGCCCTGCGAGGAAATCCCGGTTGCCCCCGATAAAGTAAAGCCTGGTGCCGCTGTGCCGCAGCGCCCGCAGTGCGGTGAACACGGGGTCGGCAAGGGCCTTGCGCAACTGCCCCACCCCTACCCAGTAGTCGAAGATGTCTCCGAGCATGTAGAGCGCGTCTGCGCCGTAGGCTGAGTGCAGAAAGGCTGTGAAAAAAGAAGCCCTTCGCGCAAAGTGGGGGCGCATGTGCACGTCGGAAACAAAATAGACCTTGCCCATAAGCAGCCTAACACGTTAGGAGTTAGTATCCGGACTTTCGAATATGGACTCCAGGTTGTTCTTAACCTCTTCGAGCCGCCCTTCCGTTATCTCTCTTGGGGCGACCTTGAATTCTTCCGTGTCTCCCCGGAGCCTGAGCACCATTATGCTCTGGCCGTTTTCCGAGCCTGTGCGGGACAGCTCGAAAACCCCTTTCCGCATGAGGAGAATTGCAAGGATGTAGAACATATCAGCATCACGCGGGTCCTCGGAATCTGACAGAACCCGGAAAAGCTCCAGGGCGGCCTTGCGGTCGAAGCGCCTCGGCGGCGCCTTCCTCTCCACCTTGCGGCGCCAGTTGGATATATGCGCCGGCGCCTTGCCCGCATCCCAGCATCCCAGGCAGAGCTCGGCACGCCCGAGCATGCCCCCCTCGGGGTAAACGCATGAGACAACTTCCTCCCCGTCCTCGAATACCTTGCCGCAGGCGGAGCATGCCTCCTGCTTCTTCCCTATCCGATACTCAGCCATAGGCCTGCTACCCGCTGATTTTCTGGCGCACTTTCTCGACCACTTCCGCCTGGACCTGCTTGGCGAGGAAGGTGGTCGAGTCAATCTCTTCCCGCACCCTGGCTACAAGCTCCTCATCCTTGAGGTAGGCGAGGTTTATCTCGACGTTGAGCTTTGCGCCCTCGAGCCCGGCGGTGCAAAGAATCGCCGCGACACCCACATCCGATATGAGGTTCGGGTTGGCTATCTCCACAAGGGTCTTGAGCGACTGGATTACATCGTTGCAGGCGCGAAAAGCCTCCAGCGGTACTGCCATGGCAGCCTTGAGCGCCTCCTGAATCGCAGCCTTGCGCGCCGCTTTCTGCTCATCAGTATCCCTGGGCATGCCGTAGGCGGCCGTCACCTTGCTGTACTCGCTCACGTCCGCATCCATAAGCGCAAGCAGCTTGCCTCTCTTTTCCTCGCAGAAGGCGAGTATCTCCTTCACCTTGTCCTCGACATCGGCGAACTTCTTCTTGCCCACCGTGAAGTTGCTCGCCATCGATGCCATCGACGCGCCGAGCGCGCCTGCAAGAGCTGAAACGCTGCCGCCGCCGGGAGCCGGCTTGCCGGAAGCGCTGTCGTCAAGATATTCCCTTAGCTGGCCGTCCAGGTACATAACCACACCTCCTCTTCAAAATACTATGCTCTGTCTTCTTCAGGCTGAATTCTACCAGAAATCGAACCGCATTCAACCAGAAATCAAACCTCCCGGAAACCTGAGGTCATTTTGAGACACGCCTTCGCAGAGCTCTTAGCATAAACGAAAGCTCAGGAAACCGAAGAGCGGCTGAGAAAATCAAAACCACCGCCGCTCCGACTGCAACCGGCGATGCAACGGATACGAGTTTCAGGACAAACCGGTCTGCCGCGGGGAGCAGGTGGAGAGTTCCGAAGACCGCCGCGCCCATTATCGCAGAGACGGCCGAGAACCGCACCAGCCCGCCTGCCAGGCCTTTAAGGGCAAGCTGCGGCGACTTCTTCTTCAGAAGTACAAGCAGCACCAGAACGTTGCAGATTGTTGAGATGGATGTTGCCAGCGCAAGCCCGGCTTCCTGCAGCGGCCAGACAAGGGTAAGGTTAAGCGCGAGGTTCAGCAAAACCATCACCACGCCGACCCTTACGGGGGTACGGGTGTCTTTCAGCGAGTAGAACGCGCGCGTAACAAGATGAAAAACCGAAGCGGCGGCAACGGTTGCGGCAAAACAGACAAGCGCGAACGAGGTCCTGCTCGTGGACGAGGCGGTGAACTCGCCCCGCTCGAAGAGCAGCCGGATTATCGGGGTCGCGAGCACTGCGAGCCCGACCGCGGCAGGCACGGATACGTAGAGCACACCCAGGACAGATTCCTTGAAGGTGAGCGCGAACTTCCCCTCCTCCTTGCCGGCCGCGAGGCGCGAAAGGGTTGGAAAAACAGCCGTGGCGGCGGCAATGCCGATAAGCGCCAGGGGGAACTGCACCAGGCGGTTCGCGTAAAAGAGCGCGCTTACCCCGCCGGGAGTCTTGACAAAAGCCATGGCGATGAACCTGTCTGCGAGAGTGTTTATCTGGATTATCATCAGGCCCAGTACGGCGGGCAGCATAAGGGTCTTTACGCTCTTGACGCCGGGATGGGAAAAATCCGGCTTGAAGCGGAGGCGCACGCCCTTCCGCTTCAAAACAGGAACCTGAATCACAAACTGCACAACCCCCCCGAGGAGCACTGCCCCGGCAAGTATGATTATTGCATCTGAAGGCTTGCCGGAGACAATGCAGGCAGCCCCGAGAGCCGCTATCCAGAAGATGTTCAGCACGACAGGCGCGAATGCAGGCATGGCGAAGTGGCGGTGAGTGTTGAGCACGGCGGCGGCAAAACCGACAAGGCATATGGGAACGACGTACGGAATCATCAGGGGAAAGAGGTCGAAGGTCAACTTCCACTTTTCCGGCAGGGGCACAAGAGAGCCAACAAGCCCGCCCCCGACAGCACCAACGGCGGCGATTGCAAGAATAATTATGAAAAGGGCGCTGAAGACGGAGTTGAGAAACCTGACAGTGCTGTCCCTGTCGCCCGCTTCGAGGTAGTCGGTATAGACGGGAATGAAGGCGGCGGATAGCGCACCCTCCCCGAAGAGCCTGCGGAAGATGTTCGGCACGGTGAACGCCACGAGGAACGCGTCGTAAACCATGCCGGTGCCGAAGATGCTCGCACTGACAATGTCGCGCGCGAGGCCGAGGACGCGGCTCAGCAAAGTGAAAAGGCTGATAGTTCCTGCAGAGCGAAAAACTTTTGACATAATCAGGCTTGCTGAGAAGCTTTCTCTAAAAGAGCTGTCTTGATTTTCCGGGCGGCCTCCTGCGGGTCCCCGCAGCGCGATATGCCTGAGGCAACCGCCACGCGCCGCACGCCTCCTGAAGCCGCCTCTACAATATTGTCAGCATTAACGCCGCCTACGCCAAAGCATGGTATAGTCACCGCCTCTTGCACCTCGACGAAGGTCTCCATGCCCCGCAGGACAGCATCAGTCTTGGTCTCTGTCGCAAACAGCGAGCCCACACCCAGGTAATCAGCGCCTGCGCCCGCAGCGGTGAGGCCCTCCTGCGGCGTGTGAGCGGAAGCGCCGATAATCGCCTCCGGGCCGAGCAATCGCCGGACCTCGGCAACCGGAATGTCGTCGGCGCCCACGTGGACCCCGTCCGCACCGCAGGCGGCCGCGATATCAGCCCGGTCATTAATAATAAACAGCCTTTCACGTCCGGCAGTCAGGCATCGAAGCTCACAGGCAGTGTTGAACATCCCGGCATCGGCCGGGCCTTTTTCTCTAAGCTGTATGATGTCGGCCCCGCCCTCGATGGCAAGGCGGGCTGTCTCATGAGCACCTTTAGGGTCGGATGATGAGACAATTGCGCACAGAAGCGCGTCCTGCAGCCGCCCGGCCGGGGAGAAGGTCAGGAGAAGCTTGCGCTCGAAGGAATAGAAGTCGTAACGAACCTCCTCAAGCGCCCGGGCTGCTCCGGAATCGAGAATCTTGGAGTACTCTTCAAGCACGCGCAGGGATTCCTTGACGCGCGAAGCGTTCGCGGCGACAACATCAGCTACGCTTTCGCGTGAAAACTCGGACTTTGTCGAGACTCCTTTCCCCGCATCAGTTTCGATGCGCCTTGAGGAAACAAGCTTGGGTATGAGCGGCGCGAGGGCGGATGTGAGATTGTGCCTGATTTCCTTGGCCTGCGCGCATAGCATCTCGCAGTCGAGCACGAAGCGCGCCGCCTCCTCGAGCACCCTGAGCGCCTCAAGCAGGCGGTTGCGGTTGGCATCAATTATCCGCAGCGCATCGCTGTGCTTCCGCAGCATTCCTGGCCCCGCTCTCCATAAGAAGAACTCTTGAAACCTCTTCAAAGTCTACATCAGTAGCAACGCAGCCTGTGCGAAGAAGGGGAACTCCCTGTACCGGTATGCCAAGAGAATGGCAGACCGCCATCCCTTCAAAAAGGTCCCGCGGGCACGCGACCCCTAACACCGCACGCGGGTTGACTGCTTCAAGAATCCTGATTGCGAACGTCCCGCCGGGCGAAACGAAGACCTTGCCATCAGCAGCGCTCCCGCCGGTGGTTTCACCGCCCGCCTTTGGGCAGTGCTCCTCGAACAGATTGAAAACCTTGTCAATCACGCAGCGCCCGCACCGCCTGCAGGCAAGCCCTAACTCCGGGCTGAGCCGCGCCTTGCAGTCAAGGTCGCGCAGGCACTGCGGCAGGAGGGCTATGCGGTCTGAGACAGGAACTCGACGATAGCTTGCCCGATACACGTGGTTGAGCACCTTGACCGCCATGCGCTCGACAAGGAAACGGTCGCGTGTGAAGAAGGAAAACATAAACCTGAAAATCGAGCGAAGCTTCTCAAGCAGGAAGAAAGCAAGTCTCGGGAAGAGAAAAATGTCGGCTTTGTAAGCAAGGAAACCCAGGACTACGCCGCCTGCTACACCAAGCAGCATAAGCGCAAAAAGCGCGCTTGCCGCAGCACCGAAGAAAAAAACCACTGTCTCTGCCAACGGAAAGCCCCCGGTCCTCAGCTTACTGGGTCTCCTGCCCTGGCGGAGTCTAACACAGTGATTGCAGTGCCTCAAGCAAATTCCGCACCCGCAGGACTTGTTTGCGCCGCTACCACCCCGCCCAGAGCAGGGCAAGCGCGCCGGCGAGCAGGAACTTGCCGTCTACAAGAAGCTCGAGCGCCATCTCGCGGGTTACCAGTCTCTGGTGGTAGAGGAAAAGGTAGCCCATGGTGTAGAGCACAAGCGCGTAGAACCAGAGGGCCAGACCGGACAGGACGCCGGCAAAATAGCCTGCACTGAGCAGCAGGAACATCCCTGCCACCATTGAGGCAAGCACGAATTTGGTGCGGCGCTTGCCAAGCACAAAGGGCGTGGCCTCCCGGCCCACCGCGCGGTCTCGCTCTATCTCGCCCACGTCAAGCAGGGTGGAGCGGATATATACCATCATGAAAACCAGCGCGAAGACTGCCAGAAGCCTCGTGAGCCCAACTGACGGCCAGTCGGGGATGGCGGGAAGAAATGCCACGAGCATGGCCCAGCCGGCGGCGGCGAATACATCCTTGGATGCCGGAATATCGCGCAGCGACCTCAGCCTGATTATCCGGCGAAAGGCGGCAGGCGCAACCTGCACCCCGTAAATAGAGCCCACCGCAAGAGCGAGCGCGATGAGAACCGCCTCCAGGGGACCTACCGTCACGGCGATTATTACTGCCGCTGCGGCCGAAGCTCCTGCGGCAAACATCCTCAACAGCGGCACGAGCCGGACTGGCCCCCGCAGATATAGAGACGAGGCTTCTTTCGCCGCGAGGTACTGGTTTACTGTGTGAAGGCTGAGTATAGAGAAGAATGCCATGACAGGATAGCGCCAGTCAAGGCCAACCCTTAGAAGCACCGAAGCCGCACAGGTCAGCGCAGCCGCGCCGGACGCAACATAGATGTTTGAAAGCGCCAGGAACCTCACCAGGAACCGGGCCGGCTCGAATAGCTTGTCCAGCGGCCCCCTGTTTATCTTGGAAAGGTAGTTTACCACCTTGCGGATTATCCAGTTCGGGGTTGAGGCCCCTGCAGTCACCCCCACCCGCGAGTATTTCGAGAAGTCATAGTTGTCAAGTTCTTCCGGGGTCTCAACATGGTACGTGGCCGCGCCCGCAGCTTGCGCCACCTGGGCGAGGCGGGCTGTGTTGGCCGAGTTCCTGCCTCCGACCACCACCACCGCTTCAACCCCGCCGGCGAGCTCGCGCACCGCCTCCTGCCGCAGCCGTGTTGCCAGGCAGATGGTCTGGTGAACCTCTGCCTGGGGATAGCGTTCCTTGAGGCACCCTGCAATCCTGTCGAATGTTTCTCCCTCTTGCGTTGACTGTGCAACAACACACACAGGGCCGGAAAAGTCGGGCAGCGAATCAACCTCTTCACTTGATGCAACCACATACCCGTTTTCGCCCGCGCAGCCGCGCAGCGCCTCGACCTCCGCGTGGCCCGCATCGCCGACAACTACAGTCATTGCATCCGAGTCCGCAGCCTTCTTTATGATTGAGTGGATTCGGAGAACGTGCGGGCAGGTCCCGTCAACCGTATTTATCCCCATGCCCTGGAGCTGTTCGCGCAGGGCGGGAGATATGCCGTGGCTTCGTATAAGCACCGAGCCATCCTGCGCGTCGCCGGGTTCTCTTACATCAAGCACGCCCTTTTTTCGCAGAAGCTCGATAACCTGTGGATTGTGAATCAGCTCGCCGATGGTGTAGAGCGGCGTGGTGGACTTTTGTGCGAGGTCAAGCGCCATGCCGACTGCGCGGCGCACACCCTCGCAGAAGCCTGCGTAGTTGGCCACCCTGATTTCCACCCGCGGGTCTCCAGCAGCCCAATGTCAGCTTAAAGTCAAAAAGAATTCACTCTTGGCGTAAACAGGTTCTCAAAAGTCGTGCCTTTGGGACCGGGCCGCAGAAGCCATACGCCCGCAGGCTCAAGCGCAAACGAGTCAGGCTGGTATATCTCGGAAAGCTTGCCGCCTGCAAGCCCAATCATGAGCGCGCGCAGAGGGTCGCGGTGCGAGACAACCGCCACCCTCTCGTGGAGCTCGCCGTGAAGCATCATCCAGAAAGTGCTCATGCGTGCCGCGACATCCCGGATAGACTCGTTCTCGTCCCACTCGTTGATTTGTTCAGACTCCACAAGCCCCGTATCCAGGACTGAAGCGATTGTCTTGGCCGTCTGGACGCAGCGCTCAAGCGGCGAGTGGTAGATGACCTCGATATTGCGCCCGGCGAGGAACCGCGCCGTCTGCCAGGCTTCCTGCACGCCGCGCTGGCTGAGGGGAAAGCCCGGCCTGCGGTGGTATCTTACGCCTTGCGGGTTGTCAACCGAGCCGTGCCGCACAAGGTATATCTCTTCCAAGGCAACCACCTCTACCAAGTTTGCGCCGGGTCGAGCAAGGAACTCAAGAACCCCGCCGGTCTTTAAAGATACTCGTCCCAGGGCAGCACTTCAAGGTCATCGAATTTCCTGCTTGCGATTGAGTTCGCAAACAGTATTGCGTTCTGCAGGTTTGTAATCAGCGGTATGGAGAGGTCAACAGCGGCGCGGCGAATCTTGTAGGAACGCTCCATCTCCGAGGATGAGAGGTCCCGCGGGACGTATATGAGCATGTCAATGTTGTGCTGGGCGAGGGTCTCCTCGGCGTCCCGGGGGGCAACCTTGAAAACGTTAAGCTTGTGGTACTTGCAGAAGTAATAAAGGTCCTCGAGCACGTAAACCTTGAAGCCGCACTCCAGCATGCGGGCCAGCGGGGCCATGAACTTGAACCTGTCCTTCTCAGCGCCAATCTCAACCATGAAGCTGCGCGGCCCCTCCTTGTAGCCCACGGAATACATAGCCTTGAGGTAGGCTTCTGAAATCCTTTGCCCGAAACAGGCCACTTCGCCTGTGGAAGACATCTCCACCCCGAGCGCCGGGTCGGCCTCCTTGAGCCGCGAGAACGAGAACTGGGGAACCTTTATCGCCATGTAGTCAAGTTCTATCTTGGTCGTGCGGCCTACTTCATTACCGACTATCGCGCGGGTCGCAAGCTCTATGAAGTTGCGGTCGTAAACCTTCGAGCAGTACGGGAAAGACCGCGAGGCCCGCAGGTTCAGCTCGATTATTGAGATTTCATTGTCGGTCGCGATAAACTGCATATTGAAAGGCCCTGTTATGCGCAGCCGCTCGGCCACGCGCTGCGTAATGCGCTTTATCCTGCGCTGGGTCTCGATGTAAATCCACTGGGCAGGCAAAACCATCGTTGCATCGCCGGAGTGCACACCCGCGTTTTCGATATGCTCGCTTATCGCGTAGAGCTTTATCTTGCCGTCCTGTGCGACGCCGTCGAACTCTATCTCCTTGGCGTTTGGGATAAACTTGCTTATGACTACGGCGTATTCTTTCGAAACATCCGCGGCTGCGCCCAGGTACTGCTCAAGCTCCCGGTCATCGTAGGCCACCTTCATCGCCGCGCCGGAAAGGACGTAGCTGGGCCGTACAAGCACCGGGTAACCTATCTCGCCGGCGAAGCGCATGGCCTCCTCGACGCTGGTGAATGAGCTCCAGGCGGGCTGCACCGCGCCGAGTTCATCGAGGAGGCTTGAGAACCGGTTGCGGTCCTCGGCGTTGTCTATCGAGTCGGCGGTAGTGCCCAGGAGCTTTACGCCTGCCGCCTCAAGCGGGACTGCGAGGTTGTTCGGAATCTGTCCGCCCATGGAGACAACAACGCCCATGGGCTTTTCCAGCTCCGCTATGTCAAGTATCCGCTCGAATGACAGCTCGTCGAAGTAAAGGGCATCGCACTCGTCGTAGTCGGTCGAAACAGTCTCCGGGTTGCAGTTGACCATTATGGTCTTGTGGCCGAGCTTGCGCAGGGTCTTTACGCAATTGACGCAGCACCAGTCGAACTCCACCGAGGAGCCTATCTTGTAAGGCCCGGAGCCTACCACAAGTACAGACCCCGGCTTCTTGGCGTGGCCGCCGAAGTCTATGTCGTGGCGGCTGCCGTGGTAGGTGAGATAGAGGTAATTTGTCTTTGCAGGATATTCACCGGCAAGCGTGTCTATCTGCTTTACGAAGGGCTGGATACCCATCCTCTTGCGCATAGCGCGAAGCTGCTGTTCATTACCCCCTGTCAGTTCCGCTATATGCCGGTCGCTGAACCCGAGCTTCTTGGCGCGAAGAAGCAGTTCCTTGTCGAGTTTCCCTTTTCGGAGTTCCTCCTCAATCTTGACAATTCTTGCAATACGGTGGAGAAACCACTTGCTTACGTGCGTAAGCTTGTGGATGGCCTCAACAGACATCCCCTGGTGCAGGGCCGCCCCTATTGCATAGATGCGCTTGTCTGTCGGCTCGGCCAGCTCGCGTTCAAGGTTGTCGAAGCTGCGGCCAGTCTCCATGCCTGTCGAGGTCTCGCCGGTCATGCGCAGGGCTTTCTGGAGCGCTTCCTCGAAGGTGCGGCCGATTCCCATGACCTCGCCGACGCTTTTCATCTCGGAAGTCACCCGCTTGGACACGCGCTCAAATTTCGCAAGGTCCCATTTGGGCACCTTCACAACGCAGTAATCGAGCGCGGGCTCGAAGCATGCCGAGGTCACATCTGTTATCGAGTTTCGAAGCTCCACAAGCGACTTCCCAAGCCCCAGCTTCGCCGCCACGTAAGCCAGAGGGTAACCGGTAGCCTTTGATGCAAGGGCTGACGAACGCGAGAGGCGGGCGTTAACCTCGATTACGGCGTAGTCGAACTTGTCCGGGGCGAGCGCGAACTGGATATTACACTCGCCGATAACGCCAAGCTCACGCACGACCTTTATGGATATCTCGCGCAGCCGGTGGTACTCGTAGTTGGTGAGGGTCTGCGAGGGCGCGATTACTATTGATTCCCCGGTGTGTATCCCCATGGGGTCGAAGTTTTCCATGTTGCAGACTGTCACGCAGTTGTCATAAGCGTCGCGGACAACCTCGTACTCAATCTCTTTCCAACCGCCGAGGTATTGCTCGACTATCACGTGGTCGGCGTGGGAAAACACCTCCTCAAGGAGGTCTTTCATCTCTTCCTCGCTGCGGCAGACGCCTGAACCTTTCCCACCGAGCGCGTACCCTGCGCGAACCATGACGGGAAAACCCCTCTCGCACGCTATCTCGAGGGCTTCTTGCCTGGAAGTTGCGACCCTCCCCTTGGGGGTCTTTATTTTGATTGATTCAAGCCGCTTCTCAAACAGGTCGCGGTCCTCCGTCATCTCGATTGTTTCAATCGGCGTGCCGAGTACCCGGACGTTGTACTTCTCGAACACCCCCATGCGGTGCAGTTCCACGGCGCAGTTGAGGGCTGTCTGCCCGCCGAAGCCTGCCAGCAATCCTTCGGGCCGCTCCCGGGCGATGATTTTTTCGACAAACCGCGGCTTGACAGGCAGGAAGTAAACCCTGTCGGAAAATCCCTTGTCTGTCTGGACTGTCGCAATGTTGGGGTTGACAACGATGACCCGGAGCCCTTCTTCTTTTAGTGCCTTTATGGCCTGCGAGCCGGAATAGTCAAACTCGCCCGCCTCGCCTATCTTGAGCGCACCGCTGCCAAGAAGCAGAACCTTATGAAGTTTTCTCATAGCGTGTCCAGTTCGAAAATGTTTGTTTCTCAGACTGCCCCGCGCCAAAAATCGGCGTAATATAACATGCCTTCCCATCCCTGTCAACCCCGCTGAGCGGGGACCCAAGTAGCCTTTCACTCCTGCATAACCTCCAGCAACCTTGTTTTAACTGCAAGTCATTCATATTCGGTGCCTTGTTGCCGGCCACATGGCCGGTG
Source organism: uncultured Planctomycetota bacterium (assembly GCA_964455955.1). Taxonomy (GTDB): domain Bacteria; phylum Planctomycetota; class SKW154; order SKW154; family DAOVDS01; genus CAYWBA01. The sequence goes on from CAYWBA010000038.1 coordinate 13,547, forward strand.
GGCTCAGACCTGCGCTCGCATCCACACTTCTCGCCCAAGACAAATGTGCGAAATTTACAAATTTTCATTGGTCTTCTTTCCCGCTTGCGTCTCC
>CAYWBA010000039.1:0-8306 GCA_964455955.1 uncultured Planctomycetota bacterium
TCTTTTTTCTCCTGGTAGTATTTTTGGAGTGCATACCACCATTCAATCTTGTCGGCCTCCTCTTGCGCCTTCTTCCACAACATTGCTTCCATCTCGGCGAGTTTCCCAACCCGCTCAGCGCATGCTGCAATTGTCCTCAGCCCTTCTGAAAGCTGCCAACTGCTCGCCAGTTGCTTCTCAAGTTGCTCTATCAGGGATTCCGCTGCTTTGTCGAAGTCGCCTGCGAGTATTCTTGCCGCGATGGTGCGGAAAATGAGGTTGCTTCCATATACAGACTCAGCCTTTGCAGCCTTCTGCAGATATGAGATTCCAAGCTTGTACATCCCGAGGCTCATGAACAGGTCCCCAAGGTATTCGTTTGTTGACGGATCGTCCGATACAGCCATCTTTTTCCATGTCTCGATTGCCTTTTCCTCTGACCCGGAGAAGTAGAGCATTCCACCATATGAGGTGTAGAGCTTGCGCCTCTCACTTTCGTCTTTCGTGAGGGCGATCTCGGCCTCGAGGTGGGTTGCGGCCTTCTCCTCATCCTGGAGGATTCTGTATGTGTAGAAAAGAAGGCGGTGAAGAGTCGTGAGGTACGGGGCCAGCTTGACAGTTTTCTGAGCAGCCTGGGCCGCCTTCTCAATCTGGCCGTTCAGGAAGTAATAGACTGTCAGGCGCGCGTTGGCCTTTACGTTCTTCGGGTTTTTCTGGGCCGCCGACTTTATCTCCTCGAAAGTCATGACCTTCTTCTTGAGCTTGCGGTAAAGGCGGTCAAGCCGCTGCGTAAGTTCGCTCTCGCCGTAATACCCTCTGTACCCGGAACGCTGCATTCGCAACACTTTCTCATATATCTTCACCGCTTCCTCGTATTGCTCCTTTTTCTCGAGATACTTGCCGTACATCATGCGGGTTTCCGTGTCATGCGGATATAGAACCAGCACTGTCCGGTAAACGGGCGCCATCTCGTCTTGCAGGTCGAACCTCTCAATGAACTGCTCGAGCCTGTACGAGCTGCCGTAGGTGCTGGACTTCCTCGACGCGACGAAGTACTTCTTCACAGCTTTTACAGCCTCTTTCTTGCGGCCCATTTTCGCGTAAAGCCGCGCTGTGCTCATGATACAGTCTGCAGCACTTGTACCTGTCTCCGATGGGCCGTAATAGCCCCATCGCCGCCAACTGCGGTAGTGATGATCATCCGACTCTTTAAGCGGCGGTATGGGTGGCGATGACTGGATTGGCTCGATCCGCGGGTGCCTCTTGCGCTCATTCTCCCTGGCCTCGGTTAGTTTCGCCGCTTTCTTTATATCTTCTAAAGCGGCGGCAAACTGCTCCTTGTTTTCAAGAAGTACAGAGCGGGGGACGAGGAAATCGACGTCATTGGGAAACTTCTCAAGGTAAGACTTATAGAGGGATTCCATTTCGCCGTACTTCTTTTGGGCAAACAGCAGGCGCGCGAGCCTCACAACCGTCTCCCTGTACTCGATGGGGTCCGGCTGCTGCCCGGGCTTTTGCACCCACGCGTCGATGCGGTCCTGGTATATCTTCCTGGCCGGCTCGAAGAGTTTGTGCTCGGTCAGGAGAGTCTTGATGTCTCGTTCGAACTCAAGTGCGACATCCAGCGCATCGAGGTATCTTTCTTTCTTCCGGTAGTATTTTATCAGCTCACTTAGGGAGTCGTCCCTTCCATAGTAAGGGTCGTAGCCGTAGCCGAACATCCAGTGAGTACTCATGGACCCGAGAAGTTTCTCTCTGAAGCGGCGCTGCTTCAGGTCGAGCTCATACATCCGGGCCGCATCGTCGCGGAGTTCAAACTCCTTGTACGCTCCGGCCGCGCCCGTAGCGCTCCGGGGCGACTTCTCATCCGGCGGCTCGAGCATGGCGAGGAATTTCTTCGCGCCATCCATTCTGCCCGCAGCCTTCTCGACCCGGGCAAGGGCAAGAAGGATGTCACGCTTATCCGGCAGAGCCGTTGTATTAGAAGTATAGTAGTAGGAACCTTTCTGCATCATCGCTTTGCCGGTGAGGTATTCAATCACCTCTCGGCTTACCGAGGCTTTGAGTTCGGCAGGAATCTGGCTCTTGACCATCATTCGGAAGAAACCGCGGCGCCTCTTGCGTAGATTCTCTCTCCCTTCAAGAATTGTTAGAAACTTTTCATAGCACTTCTTTGCCTCTCCCCACTCGAAGCGCTGCTCGTGCATGCGCGCCTTGGCCAGAACCACGATGGGGATTTCCGGGGCGAGCTTTTCAGCCTCGGCCAACGCGGCCAGGGACAGCTCACTCTTCTTCTCGATGTCGTAGATAATAGCAAGCTCGAGCAGGAGTTCGGCATCTTCGCTGCCGCTTTCGTGTTCCTTTTCCAGACATGCTTTCTCTTTCGACCGCAGCGACGGCTTCTTTGAGTACAGTTGCGCAAGGCTGAAGCGCAGGCCGTCCTTAACATCTCCCTGGAAGACATACTGCATAGGCAGGTTTTTGGAACTGATGTCCATCCGCAGGAGCTCCCGCAGGACGCGCAGCGCCAGATCTTCGCACCCGGTTACTTCAAGCATCAGTTGAACGCCTTGCAGTCGCAGAAGTACGTTGTCCGGCTGGCGGGCGAGTTCTTTTTCGTAAAACTCCTTGAACTCATCCAGCATGCCGCGCCATACAAAGAAACGGAAAGCATCCTGCACCGCTTCTTGTCCGGTTGATGTCGAACCGTACCAGCGTCCGTACGGGTAGTAAGACGAAGAGTAATCCTCATCGTCCTCTTCTTCTTCCTCCTCTTCGCGCAGTGCTGCTCCGAAGAGCTTCCCGGCGTAGATGGTCGCGCTCTTCTTGTCCCCTATCTCGAAGTAAAGGTTGGCAAGTGCGGACAGATATTCTCTTTGCGCGGGCTTGATCTCGAGGGCCGCCTGGAGCTTCTCGATAGCTTTCTCCCTCTGGCCTTTTGCCTTAAAGACATCTGCAAGAAATGCGTGGTACTTGTCGTTGAGGGGATGTTTGACGAGCGCCTCTTGGAGCGCCCCGGCTGCCTCGTCGTAAAGCTTGTGCTTCATCAGGAGGCGGACCCTCTTTTTTGTGTCGGGAATCTGCCTGAGTGCCGCGGCCGCGTTCTCTTTATCGCCCGCTTTCATCAGGGCTGTGCCCCACTTCTCCAGCAGCCTCTTCCTGTCCGCATCAGGATGAGAAAGAGCTTTTTCATACTCCCCGGCCGCAGCTTTGAAGTCTTCCATCCCCTCGTAGAGCCGGGCCATTATTTCGCGGAACAGGGCCCGGGCAGTGCCCGGCAACAAGGCGAGCGCCTTGCCGACCAGGTCAATTGCCTCCGCGTACTCCATGTTGCGGGCCAGGAGTTCGGCTAGGAAGATGTACGAGTTCACATCATACGGGTTATTGTCCAGCTCCTGTTTCAGGTTCTCTATCTCCTCCTCGAGCCGGCCCAGCCGCGAGTAGAGGTCGTAGATTCTGCCAATCACACTGAACCGCTTCTGGTTGTCCTTCGCGACAGTGACCGCCTGGTGAAGAGTCTGGACCGCTTCCTCGTCTTGTTGGAGTTGGGTTAGGGCGCCTGCCAGCAGTATCCAGTACTCGGCGTCATCAGCTTTGAGCCGCGTGGCCTGCCGGAACGCTTCCACGGCCTCGCCAGGCCGGTCCAGCCTCATGTACGCGGTGCCCGCCTGTTTGTAGATAGCCGGGTTGGTCGGACTTGCATCCATCATTCGCTTGACAAGTGCGGCCGCTTTTTCCTCTTCGCCCATCTCCATCATAATGTTCAGCAGGGCCTTGTAGTAGGAGCGGGCTTTGCCCGGGGCCAGCAGGAGGAGCCGCTCATAGGTTTTTTGGGCCTGAACATAATCCTGCATGCGGACGAGGACGCGGGCAAGCGATTCGAGGGAGCCTTTGGCTTTCGGGTTCTTTTCGGTAATTGAGCGGTAGAGTTTTTCTGCACGGGGATAGTCCATCAGCCGTTCATAGGCCAGTGCGAGCACGCGGCGTGAGATTTCGTCCCCGCGGTCAGATCTTTTCTCCCCACGCTTGCGCGTGGGGTTTCCGGTGAGTTGCTTTGTTTCCTCCTCGACCAGGGCTTTGAGCCCTTTTCCGCTCCGGCGTTGGGCCAGGTTCACCACCCGCCCAATGCTCTCGTCGCGATAGTGTTCGTCCCTGGCGGTTGCGGCAACGAGGCGGTAGAGTGCGGCCGCCTCTTCTGTCTTTTCGAGAAGGAGAAGGATGCCGGCCTTCTCGTACAGGTGCTTGTAGTTGCCGGGCGAGAGCTTAGCCGCCTCGTCAACCGCTTCCAGCGCTTCGGGGTAGAACCCGTGGTGGGAGCACGTGGAGGCGAGGTCTGCCCACGCCGCGGAGTCTTTCGCATCCGGCTGAGTCATCCGCTTCCACGCGGCAAGCGCCTTCTGGGGCTCTTTCATCTTGAGGCAGGCATCCCCCAGCGCAATGTAGTGGGAGCGCTCGCGTGGCGCAAGCTCGATGGCGCGATTGTACATTCCAATTGCCTCATCAAAGAGGCGGTATTCTGTGTAAAGGGAAGCCAGCCTGGCGGCGAGAGAGGCATCTTTGAGGCGTTTCCTCAGTGCGCGTTCCCACTCCCTCTTTGCCTCTTCGAAACGTTTGTCGCTGGCGAAGACCTTTCCGAGCTCGAGATAAAGTTCCGTCTTCTGGGGGTTCTCCACGATTATTCGCCGGTATTCGGCGATAAGCCCTTCAGTATCCTTGGATGCCGCAAGCACCCCGCGCAGCTTTTCTGAAAGCACCTGGTCCCTGGGGAACATCTTAATCGCCTCGTGGAGGACTTCCGATGCTTTGTCGAGCTTCTTTTGCGCCACGTAAACCTCCGCAAGCATCTCGTAAGTCCCGATGTCCTGCGGGTTCTCTTCGAGCCGGGTGCGGGTGTGCTCTTGGAGCTGTGCGAGCTTGTTACCATTGCGGTAGAGTGCAACAAGGCGCTTCTGGAGCTCCGTGCGGAGCCAGTTGCCCCTGGCCATAAGGGCGATTCCCTTCTCATAGGCCGCTATCGCCTCTTTCTCTTCATGCTTCCGCTCGTATATCTCGCCAATGCTCCGGTAAATCTCGGCCAGGCGGGAGGATTCCCCGGCTGCAAGCTCGATAAGCGCCTTGTACTCCGAGAGCGCCTCATCGTAGTAGTGGTGCGCCTTGTAGAGCTCCGCCAGCTTCTTGACGTTGTAGTAGTTGCCGGGTGCAAGAGCCTTGATTTTCGCCCAGGCCTCCTTGGCCTTCCGGGAGTCCCCGCTTGCCGTGTATATCAGCCCGAGTTCGCGGTAAATCTTTTTCAGAACTCTTCCCGGTAAAGCGCCGGAGGCCGCCTGCTCGAGCGCTTCGGCCGCCCTGGTGAACTTCTTTTGCTTCCTGAAAATCCGTGCAGACAGCAGCAGCACATCGTGGGAGGTCTGCTGTATCTTCTCCAAGGCTTTCTCTGCCAGCTCGCACTTGTCAAGCTTCTCGTACAGTCGCACAAGCACAATATGGTACGGGTCATCCTCGGGATTGTTCTTGGAGAGCTCCTCGTATTCCCCGAGGAGCTCCTTGAGACGGTTCTTCTCAACGTAAATCCGGAACAGCTTGTCGAATGCCCACTGGTGAAAAGGCTTCTCCTGCAGCAGCGTCCGGTAGCGGTTGATTATTTCCTCTTCCTTGCGCGCCTTCTCGAGCGCCTCCACGCGCTTCGGGTCGGCCGGGCCCTCTTCGCCGCCGGCCGCAGCCTCCCCGGCCATCTTTTCCATCTGCTTCTTGAGTTTCTCGGGGTCTAATTCACCTTCACCCGCAAGCTCCTTGAGCTTCTCGAGCGCCTCATCGGGGGGAGGCGCCTCCGGCTCGCCCTTGTCCTTTTCCTGGGCAAGGGCAGGGCGCGTGACAGTCAGCGCGATGACAAAAGCCACAGCCAGTAGGAGAACCGCTTTACGCATAATTTTTCCTTTCCTGAAGGATGTCTGTAAACTTATACTCATATTGCAGCGCAGTGTGTCTGCATACATAGACGTAAAAGACACTTTTTCCGTTTCCTGCAACTTAACGAACCCGATAATAATTATACATTGAAATCATGTGTTGATGCAACATCTTGTGAAATCCCCACGGATAAGCGGGATTAGCGATAACAGCACGCCTTTCTGACTTGCCGACGGCCTATTGTTGTGGTAGCATTGCGTTTGGAGAGCCTACGCTGGGGGCAAGACAGGTAGGAGCCGCCCAGTTCGAAATTACACTTTACCTGACAATACGTACAATACGACAAGCCGGAAACGTCCAACATGGCGTGAACTGAACTAAATGGAGAAAATATACGTTGCTTACTCCCAAGTGGGAAACCAGCAGTCCTGTTTATGATTCTGATCAGCTAAGCCCAATGCTTGCTGTTTCACCGTGGGCCGGGCATAGGAACTTTGCCTATGACCTGATTTGCTTTGTCAAACCCCGTATCGTTGTGGAGTTGGGGACATACAGCGGCTGTCCGCGAGAGCGTGTTGACTTTGTGGGCGCAAGCCAGTAAGATGGGCCTCAAAAGACGTGAAGAGCTATTTAACCTTATCTTGCGGCGATAGCAGACCCGCGGAAAAGGAATTAGGCCGGTGGACCCCGTTTTTGAGCGCCTAAAAAAAGTTGGTTACAACCGTAGCTATTTTTTCGAAGACGGTGTTGAAAAGAAGTACGAAGGATTTGCGGGATTCTCAAGGGGATTTATGGAGAGCAAGATTTATCAAGAAGTAGCTCAGGCAGTTACGACCTTGTTCTACGACCGAGGCGTAAAAAGCATTTTGGTCTGCGGCTGTTCGTCAGGAGAAGAGGTTATTTGGATGTTCGATAGGGGGTTTGATGCCTGGGGCATAGACATAGCTGACATCGTATTAGACGCAGGTCACCCCAGGCTGAAACAAGGGACAATTACCGATATGCGTATGTTTTCTTCAAACAGATTTGATTTGGTTACAGCCTTTGATGTGCTGGAACACATTCCCTCTGATTACGTAGATAAGGCTGTAGAGGAAATAAGTAGAGTCAACAAGCGTTTCGTATACACAATAATACCTTGTCCCCATCGCAATACGGAACCTCCTTTCATGCGTTCATCTGAGGACGGGATCTTCGAACACTACGTTTTTCAACCGATAGATTACTGGCTGGGTAAGTTCGAACAATACGGGTATTCCGAAATAGATATGGGTTTTCCGTGTTTCGTACGACCGTTCAATCTGCCAAGGGACAAGCATACCCACCTAATGTTGGAGAAACAAGGATCACTTACTATTAGGGGGTGAGGGGGTATAACCTCTTATGAAGTAAAGAGAGGAAACTATATCTTCTGAGTCCGGGAAACGGCAGTGATATGACTGAGTGGCTCGAACCCGGGGGAATCTGTTTTATGTGAATCTCGACCTTTCGGCTTGACAATAGTGCGCGTCTTAGTGACCGTGGCAAACGGGGAGGGAATACAACCCTTGCTAAAAAAACCGCCTATCCCAGTGCAGGAGCTGACGCGCAGACAAGACGGGCTGGTTAATCCGCTTTTGTCCGTGATAATGCCTGTGTACAATGAGGGCCAGGTAGTCGGCGAGGTTCTGCGCCGCGTGGCAGCCGTTGAGATTAACAAGGAAATAATCATTGTTGATGATTGCTCTACTGATAGCACAGTCGAGAGAATACAGCAGTTCGCCGACGAATGTCCCGAGACGCTTCTAACTCTGCTTCAGCATGAGCGCAACATGGGCAAGACCGCCGCCGTGCGCGACGGGCTGGCTGTGGCAAGGGGTAACATTGTGGTGATTCAAGATGCGGATCTTGAGAACGACCCCAACGACTTCCCGCGTCTTATCAAGCCAATTTTAGATGGGCAGACGGACGTGGTTTACGGCTCACGTTTCATGGGAGGCAGCTTTGTCTCAGGGCTCATTTCCAGCATCCACCGATTAGTGAACAAGTCATTGACATTTGCTTCGAATTTAGCAACTGGCCTGCACGTAAGCGACATGGAAACCTGCTATAAGATGATTCGCCGTGATCTGCTGCGAGGTATCAGAATAGAATCTACCGGCTTCGGTTTTGAAGTAGAAATAACCGCGAAGCTTGCCCGCAAGGGGGCAAAAATAATGGATATCCCGATTTCCTACAACCGCCGAGGTTACAGAGATGGGAAGAAAATAAACGCGTGGGACGGGCTGACCGCGCTCTGGTGGATTGTGCGTTTCGCGCTGTTTGCGTGAATTTGCTTTATGCTGATCAGGGGATTTATCAAGTGTTTGACGCGCTGAACCTTGTGAAGTCGAACATCCTGCATTCACGCAAGGTCCCGCCCGTATTGGTCTTCTTCGTTA
>CAYWBA010000039.1:8316-13617 GCA_964455955.1 uncultured Planctomycetota bacterium
CTCATTCACTTCTTTAGCCCAATTGAGACCTCGTTTGACTCAAGGTGGTCAATACACACTACTGTGAGCATAATCAGGGAGCACAACACAAATCTGGACGAATACGGGGAACTGATACAGGGGCACCCCGGCCAGTATGCAACCGAAGTCGTTGGCGGGCATATCTACACAGTGTGTCCCATCGGGGTTTCACTGGTGGCTGTCCCTTTTGTCTATCTTGTTGACAAGGTGTCGGGGCGGGTGCTGCATTTCAACCTGCAAGAACACGTGAAACACACTATCCCTGCCGGTATCGAGGTCTTTATTGCTTCGTTCATTGTTGCGCTGACGGCGGTGTTTATCTATTTGATATCTGACCTGTATTTTGACAAGAGGAGATACTCGCTGCTAATGGTCTTTATTTTCGCTTTTTGCACTTCTGCGTGGTCAACCGCGAGCCGTGCCTTGTGGCAGCACGGGCCTTCGATGCTGATGTTGTCCATAGCACTGTATCTGATTTTGAAGGCGAAGAACAAGCCCAGACTGATACAGTTTGCAAGTCTCCCCCTAGCTTTTTCTTACGTGGTACGCCCCACTAACAGCATATCTATTGTTCTGTTGTCTGTTTTCGTTTTGGCCCGGTACCGACAACAGTTCCTGCGTTATGTCCTTTGGTCCTTGCCAATCGCCATACCATTCTTTGTTTACAACCTGACTGTTTATCACGCCCTATTGTCGCGATACTATATGCCGTCGTCGCATATCGGTGCTAACCTGCACTTTTGGGAAGGTTTGGCAGGCAACGTAATCAGCCCTGGGCGGGGGTTGTTTGTTTTCTCCCCTATATTAGCATTTTCAGTCTACGGGGTGGTCACCAAGGTAAGAAACAAACAGTTAGAAAAGCTGGATTACTTCCTGCTGGGCATTATCGCCTTGCACTGGATAGTGGTGTCGTGTGGCCAAAACTGGTGGGCCGGCCACTCCTTCGGACCACGATTCTTTGCGGACATGATTCCCTATTTTGTGTACTTCCTGATTCCGGCGGTATCATCAATATCCAGCCTGGTCAAGTGGCGCAAGCACGTAGTGACTTCGTGCTTCCTGGTGTGCGTTGCTTTCAGTTTCTTCGTCCACTACAGGGGAGCGACCACTTGGGACGTTTTTGCGTGGAACGGCGAGCCAGCCGACGTTGATTTCAACACCGAGAGGTTGTGGGATTGGAGCGACCCCCAGTTTCTACGAGGACTCAAGTGATTCTTCCCAGCCCATGCCGACATCAGACCCCAAACCAGACACCCCATCGCCGCATTTTTTCTTGCTTTTACACTGCTTTTGCTAATATCTTTGTGTGCCTCGTGCTATTTTCTTCATCGCTGTGGGAATGGAGATGTTCCGATGTCTGTGGCTGAGAACAAAATATCACCCAGGGTGCGCAAAGGGCGCAGAAGGCTGTACATAGAATGCACATGTACATACCTGCATGGTGGGAACTCGGGCATACAGCGGGTTGTCAGAAGCATAGTCAATTGCTGCAAGCAGGTGGGAAAGAAGGAAGGGGTACGCTGCCAACCAGTGGTATGCACCGCCGACAGGTTCGTCATGGTCAGGAACGTTGATATCAGGGGAAGACTTTTCTACACTGCTTCCATGCGGCTTAGGGACTTTGCCCGTCGTCTTAACAGATTCATGCCGCCAGTTTTCCTTTTTACGTTTCTAAGGTCTTCCCGCCTTGTGGGGGAGTTGCGGGCGGCTGCAGGCAAGATTCTGAAGCGGTTGAGCAAGCCTGTTTTGAACTACATTTCCCGCATGCTTCACAAGAAGGTGGAGTTTGAAGAAGGTGATATCCTTCTTCTGCTTGATTCTTCTTGGCACATACCTATATGGGATGGGGTTCTGCAAGCCAGGGAAAAAGGTGCGCGCGTCGGTGTTGTTGTGTATGACTTAATACCGATACACCTCCCCCAGACATGCGACCAGCACCTCGTCCGCGTGTTCCGGGGTTGGCTTCCGACAGCGCTTTCCTGCGCTGATTTTTTCATCACAATCTCCAATGCCGTCGGAGATGAGCTTCAAGCATATTTGCGGTCGGCTTTTTCGGCGGCTGGTGGCGATAAGGTACGTAGCGGGGCATTCCGGCTTGGTGCGGACCTAGACAGAGCCAGGAGGGGCGCGAAGAAAAGAGAGCACGTCCTGGAAGTACTGACACGACCAGGGATGCCCAGACCTTATTTGACGGTGTGCACAATTGAACCGAGAAAGAATCACGAGTACTTACTGGATGCTTTTAACAGGGTCTGGTCGGAAGGCGTCAGGGCACCGTTGGTCATCGTCGGCAAAATCGGCTGGCTCTGCGACCATATTATTGAACGCATAAGAACCCACCCACAATGGCAAAACCTGCTGTTTATGTTCAATGACCTCAATGATGCAGAACTTTCTTACTGTTACAAAATCTCGAAGGCGTTGGTATTTCCTTCCAAGTATGAGGGTTTTGGCCTGCCTATTGTCGAGGCCTTCAGAGAGAAACTCATGGTCTTCGCCAGCGACATACCTGTCCATAGAGAGGTAGGAAGTGAGTACTGCCGGTATTTTGATTTGAATTCTCCACGGTCGCTTGCGAAATTGATTGTGAACTACGAGAAAAACGGTTATCTCCCGCCGGCCAAGTCACTTGACAGCTTCAACTGGCCGGATTGGAAACAGAGCTGCCGGGAGCTAATACAGAAAGCATTGGATCTGGCCGAGCTTTCGCGTGAGTCAGTTGGTCAGACCGTGCGATGATGGATCAAGTAGACGAGTAAGCGGCGGTGACTTCGTCTGGGGCACCAATTATCTTGACGGTGCGGTCATCTATCCACATTGCTCTGTCACATAATTCTACTACTGTCGGCAGACCATGAGATACGAACACGATGGTAACGCCTTTTTTCTTGAAGCTGAACATTGTGTCGTGGCATTTCTTCTGGAAGTGCATGTCACCTACCGACAGCACCTCGTCAATAAGCAAAATTTCCGGGTCCAAGTGTGCGACTACAGAAAAACCCAGGCGGGCAAGCATGCCGCTTGAATACACCCTTATAGGCTGGTCTATGAAATCAGAAAGCTCGGAATATTCAACGATCTCGTCCATTTTCTTAAGGACTTCTGCTTTTGTGAGACCCATGAGAACCCCGCAGAGGATGATATTCTCTCTGCCGGTGAGCTCAGGGTGGAAGCCGGCCCCGAGTTCGAGGAAGGGAGAAACCCTGCCCTTCACAATCACTTTACCCGTGGTAGGCTTGAGAACTCCCGCAATCAGGCCCAGTATGGTGCTTTTACCAGCACCGTTGCTCCCGATTATGCCGAATGCTTCTCCTTTTTGAACCTTGAACGACACGTCACGAAAGACTTCAAAACGCTCTTTTCGTACAGACCTCAGGCTCCTGGGCAAGTTAAAGAGAAAATGCTTTATCCCCCCGGTGATGTGGTGGTAAAGGGGATAGTACTTGCTCACTTTGTCGAAAACCACAGCAGCTTCGGTCACAGCACCTCCGCAAACCGCGGCGACAGCTTCTTGTAAAAGAAGTAGCCTATTGCAAGAGCAAACAATGCGGAAACTGCGCTTGCCGCCAGGTATCTTGGTACCAGAACGCCGTCAAGGAACAACTTCCTCCAGCTTATGATAAGCGGGGCCAGGGGGTTGAGAAGCTTTGCAATAAAGCTGTACTTTTGAGGGATCATTTCCATGCTGTATATGATGGGCGTGAGAAAGAAAACAAAGGTAAGGAATATGCCTGTCAAGCGCTCCGTGTCCCTGAAAAAGAGGTTCATTGAGGATACTATTAACGTGACGCCATAAGTCATTACAAGCTGGATGCACAGCAGCAGAGGGATGCCGTAAAGCCACGATATGGAAGGGGACACATGATAGATAAACATAAACAGTGCAATTACTGGTATTGACAAGATAAAATGTATCATATCCTGAAGCGCAATGGCAAGCGGCAGTATGTTCCTGGGGAAATTTACTTTCTTGATGATTGAGGCGTTTCCCAGAAAAACCCCGCAGGAGGCACCCACGGAGTTTGCAAACCACTGCCAGGGGAAAAGCCCGGCTATCAGGAATAACGCATAGTTGGGAATGGGATTTCTCATAACTATCTTGAAAGCGACGTAATAGACGAAAGAAAGGGCCAGAGGGTTGCCAATAGACCAGAAGTAACCAAGAACGTTATTCTTGTATCTTACCTTGAGTTCCTTCTGGGTGAGAACCAATACCAAGTCTTTGTAGTTCCTGAGGTTTTGCATACTCTCCTACTTGAAAATCCCCCCGACTGTTGTGTGCCTCTGTCAACCCGGTGGAGATGCTTCACGGAAAACTCCGTCCTCCTTTATATGGTAGCATTTAGCCCAACCTGGCGCAAGACAGAGCCTGCTTTCTCGAGGACGTGGGTATGATATACTGAGGGACGGTTTTCTTCCATACTCTTGAATATCTGGTACGGGATTGGGGGATGATTGCTTACCTTTGCTCTTCCTCGTACCACTTCTTCCAGTCCTGGTAAACCTCCCCAAAATCCAGCTTTGTTATCGTCCTCAATGCATGTGCGGCGGAGCCGCGGGCAAACTCGAACTCGTCTTTCAATGCCTCAATAAGAGGCCCAATCGCCCTCGTGTCACCTATCCACCTCAGTGCCTCCGCAGCATAGGAGCGGCAACGCCAGTGTCTATCTTTCAAAGCCCCAATGAGAGGCTCGACCGCGGGCTTGCCTATTTCTATCAGTGCGTCTGCGGCCAAGAGGCAAACATCCTTGTCTCTCAACAATTCAATCAGAGACTCAACTGCTCCTTCTTCGGATAGTCTATTAACTCTTTGCTGTTTGCTCTCGCACCCTGTCGCAGCTAACACCAAAACAACTAATCCTGTAAATATTTTTTTCATACTATCTGTCTAACCCGTAATAAAAGGGATGTATTTCCTGGTTTCCTACGGGCTGTAGTATTTTTCTACAAAGGCGTCCAGCGGGCCGTCGAGGTCTTCCAATCGTTCTTTGATAGTTTCAAGGGGCCAGTCCCACCATGCTATTTTGAGCAGTTTCTCAATCTGCTCTGGCGTGGCGCGGTAGCCGATTATCTTGGCAGGCACGCCGGCGACAATAGCGTAGGGTGGAACGTCCTTGGTGACGACTGCACCCGAGGCGACGACTGCGCCGTGGCCTATGGTGAGGGGGCCAAGAATGACTATACGGGTCGGCACGTAGGCATCGTGGCCTATGGTGGTGGTTACGCCTTCGTTGCGCTGGGGGTAGATGATTCCGTCAACCATGCGTCTTTTGAAGGCGA
>CAYWBA010000040.1:0-13515 GCA_964455955.1 uncultured Planctomycetota bacterium
GCACGAAAGCACGCAAGGAATTTACGGAGGCAGATTCATGACAGAAGCATCGGAAGTGATTGCATCCGGGCCGGAAGGCAGAAAGGCCGGGGGCGTCAACATCGTCAAGGGACTCCTGTGGCGTGAATGGCTTACTCATGGCAACCTTGTCAAACAATGCCTGACCGCATGGCTCCTGTTCGGGTGGGTGCTTTTGATTTTTTCCTCCCCGGGTTGGATTCTCGCCTTTGGCGTCATATACGCCCTCTTTGCCGGACGGGCCTTTGGCGGCTCGGAGGTAGCTGAGGGGCTGGAGGAGTTTTCGTTCTCGCTGCCGCCCCGCCGTGCCCAGCGCTACCTTGTGCGACTCGCACTTGGAGGAGGTTCCCTGCTCTTCTTCATAACTTTCGGGCTGCTGGCTATCGCGCTTGACCTGCCACAAATCCTTTGGGGCATCTTCGTAGAATCCGGTTTCACCGAGTCTTTCCCGCCATGCGGGGAAAATATCAAATACGTGGCCGCATTCGCCTGGCCGGTTGCGGTCTTCGCCTTCTCGTTTGCGTTTGCAGCGGTGGCGAGGTCTCGCTCTACAGCCTCCTCGGCCTGGTTGTTCGGCGCACTAAGCGCAGGCGCGATTTACACTGCTGGTTACATTATAGAATCGGCCCTGAGAGTAAATGTGAAGGGGCCTATAACAAACTTCCTGCTGCTCATAGGAAGTGCGGCAATACTCTATGTCGGATACCGTGCCTACGTAGTCAAGGAGGGTGTGGCCCGGCCCACGCCAATGCAAGGCCGGAGCTACAGCCGCTGGTGGGTGTATTTTGTCGCGGCAATTGTGATTCTGTTCCTCCTAACAATACTTCTTTTTTCTATCGGGGGGTCGGTCAAGGTGTCTCATCCATCATCCACAGTTGATGTTGAAGAAATGAGACGTTTCGAGGACCCGGAGAGTATGGAAGAAAATAAGCAAGGCGAGTACCCCCCTGAGCCAAAAGGAAGGAAGTAAGCTATGTATATGCTTGGCTTGATAGCGTTCATTATTGCTGTAGTCGTTGTGGCGGCAGTCGCGGCCGGGCACATCAGGCTGAAAGCCGCAATTGGCAGGCTGCCCCGCAAACGCCACGCTGCAATCCGGATACTCTGCGGCTCACTCGGCGGCGCCATACTGGTTGCAGTCGCCCTTGGCACGTGGCTGGAAGTTCGCAGCCACTATGCTGAGCATGTGCTGGGGGAAACCATAACTGTCCACGTACCCGCCAGGCCTGCACCGCCTCTGCCCGTTGTTCCGGAAGGGGAGCGCGAGGTTGAAATTGACAAGGCCCGGCTGCTTATGCATGTTGTGGTGGTGGATTGCTCTCTCTCAGAGCTCAACCCGCGTTACTACCCGAGCCCCGATTCCGAGCCTTCAGCCTTTCAACCGGTCCGCGCTGATGAGTTTGAGATAAACTGGCCTGAGGACCGAGGGCGAACCTGTAAGAAGAACTTCAAGTTGAACAGGTTCAAGGTCAAATACAACTTCCGTATCCAGTCTCTATATTGCTATGAGGCGGGACCGGACAAACCAAAGGCTCTTCACGTAACAGGCAGAGTCCACTTTTCTCGGGACTCCTTTTACAGCTCAGGCAGCTCGAGCAAATCACTTCACCAGACTGCAGGGTATCTCGCGCCCCTCCTGCGGAGGCAAAATCATCCGCTTTCAATCGCCCCCGGAACAGGCCAGGACTTGCACACCTTTTATTTCCTGACCCGCGTGGCCGAGGATGACCCCCTGAGGGAAATATCTCTTGCCCAATTCATTCAATCGCGCATGGAGGAGATGCGCGCAGCTATGCCTGTTACAAAGCGATACTTTACATACCCGGTACCTCTGCGCAGCCCTTTACGCAGCCTTGCCCTTACCACGCATATCGGCACGGTGAGCTTGCTCCTGCTGGCCGCGGCAGCACTCCTGTCGCAGCTCTTCGGGCGGCGCTGGCTCGCATTCGCAGGTATCCTCGCCGCGGTCATGCTCTATGTCGCAGTCCTCGACGGGGCTGCGCTTGATGCGCACCTTTCTCGTCTCACCGATACCGAGGCGCCCTTAGTCACCCGCCTGGTCGCCTGCGACCAGGCGAGATACACTTTCTTTTACCGTAAGACTGCATTCAAAGAGGTTGAGGCTGTTGCTGATGACGAAACTGCGCCGGAGGAACTCCGCAATCTCACACGCAGTGTCGCAGGGTTTCTCAAAGAGAGGTAAAGGATGCTGATATGTTACCGGCAGTTGAACTTAATGATGAAAGGGAGGAGCAGGGAATGAACGCGAAGTTTGTTGTGGTTTTGGCAGTTGTAGCGATAGTAGTGGCAGGCGGTACCGCGCTTATCATGAAAGGGCCGGGGCAGCCGATAAACAAGGCTGCACCCGAGGATGCAGCGGATTCGCAACTGCAAGCTGCACGCCAGCAGTACGAGGCCGAGCTTGCAAGCTTTGGCAAGCAACTGGAAGACTTACAGGCGGACAATGAGGAACTGCGCAAGCGCCTGACTGAGATGGAAAAAGAGCCTGCCGCGCCAGCGTCTGCCGAAGAGGCCGGCAAGCCGAAAAGCAGCACCGAACAGACGGCCGGCAAATTCATCAAGTCGGGTGACCCGGAGCTTGACAAAATCATAGCCGGGGTTGGCTGGGATAAGCTGGCTAAAACGTTTCTCAAAATAGCTAAAGCCCAGAAGGAGGGCAAACAACCAGGCCCGGAGGAAATGGCAGCAATGGGTGAGCTTATCAGCGTGCTTGGCAAAATCATGAAGCAGATGGGTTACTCCTCGATAGAGGATGTAGGCGCGAGTCCTGTCCTAACAGCCAATTTAATGGATGCTTTATTGGAGCAGGTAGGAAGCGGCCTGTCCGAGTCCCAGCGTGACGAATTAGCCGCAATTTGCTCTGATACGACATCCAGAATCAAGCAAATCAACGCTAACAAGGACTCCATGTTTGGGCTGGAGCACGTAAGCCAGAACATTCGAGCGCAGAGGGACTTCACAACAAAAATGGAAGACCTGCTCACCCAGCAGCAGCAAGACAGCTTGAAAGAGCATGGCGAAGGCAATATGCCTGTGAGCGGCAGTTCAGCCCGCTGGCCTTCAACCAGTCACGTTGGTGTCAAGGACATCGACGAAGCCACAGATAACATCTACAGCTCGTGGAAAGACAGCTTCGGTATTGGTGAGAACGACGCATTAAAGGGTATTGTGAATAATTATGTTAATGAGCAACAGCAGATAAGAGAGCGCTACGGCGCCGGCCCGGGGAAAGAGCTTACGCCGGAGCAGGAATTTCAGATGCAGTGCGAGATTACCGCCAGGCAGGTTGAGGCGCTCAAGAAGGCAGCCGAGCTGAACCTGACGCAGGAGCAGCGTGACAAAGTCAGGCAGTACAGAACTCTCGATACCTTCGGCGTTGGAGAAAGCGGCAGCAGCCGGTAGGAACACAACACGTCAAGCTTGCCCAACATCGGCCATAGAGGTTGCTCGGAGTGAGGGCGATGAGTGCTTGCCCTCAGGCCCTGCATTGCCTGAGATAGCAACCTGTCTAACTGTGAAAAAGTATTGCATGGTACTGGTGAGGTGTGCTACATTTAGCTTTTCCTTGATTTCTCAAGATGCTGAAAATAAGCGACCTGAAAGGAGAGGAACATGGCTGAGCACAAGCTGGTGATGGGCGCTGAGATGTTCAACGCCCTGCGCGATACAGGCTGCATAATTATGGCGGCCAACCTGCGCATAACCAAGGGCGTTGGGCGCGGGATATTCCGCGCAGCCAGGGACACCGATTCCGCCCTGATTGTCGAGCTTGCAAGGAGCGAGTGCAACCTGCAGGGCGGCTACACCGGCCACACGCCCGCAACGTACTCGAAAGCCTGCCGTGAAACGGCGGCGGAAGTCGGGTTTGACATGTGGGCTCTGCACGCCGACCACATCCAAATCAAGAAAGGCACGCCCGAGGAAGTGGAAGAAGTCAAGGAACTGATAAGCGCCCAGATCGATGCGGGTTACACATCATTCGCGATTGACGCAAGCTACCTGTTCAACTTCGAGGGCAAGACGCCGGAGGAGGAGCTTGCGCAAAATATCGAGGTAACGACTGAAGTTGCGAAGTTTATTGAAAGCAAGTTCGGGCACAAGGAGTTTGGGCTCGAGGTCGAGGTCGGCGAGATAGGCAAGACAGACACAGGGGGAATGGTGCTTACCACGCCCGAGGAGGCGACCGCGTACATCAAGGCGCTCAGGGCGAACGGGATTGAGCCTGACATAATCGCCATCGCCAACGGCTCCACCCACGGCAACATTTTCGACGAGCACGGCCGGCCGATTCAGCAGGTGTCAATTGACATTGACCTTACCAAGCGGGTCGCGGGCGCGCTGCGGGAGCAGGGCACGGGGGTACGCATCGCGCAGCACGGGATTACCGGCACGCCTACCGAGCTAATCTATCAGAAGTTCCCGCACGGGGACATTATCAAGGGCAACGTCGCGACCCACTGGCAGAACCTTGTCTGGGAGACATTCAAGCTGTTCGCGCCCGAGCTTTACGAGAAGGCCCACAGGTGGGTGATTGAGACGCACGGCAAGCCGGGCAAGACGGAAGAAGAGATTTTCGGCAAGAGCAGCAAGTTAGCGGCGAAGCAGTTCTTCGACGAAATATACGCTATGGACGAAACCACCGAGCACGCGCTCGAATCGTGGACATACGCGGAAGCTCTGAAATTCTTCCACGCCTTCAAATCAGCCGGCTCTGCGCAGAAGGTCAGGGACTACATAGCAAACAAGTAACAGGCGGTCTTTTATGGCTCTTATGCTTTACAACACTCTCGGCCGGCTCAAGCAGGAGTTTGTGCCCGTAGAGCCCGGGGTTGTGCGCATGTACAACTGCGGCCCGACTGTATATTCGCACGCGCACATCGGCAACTTCCGGGCGTTTGCCTTTGCAGACCTCCTGCGCCGCTACTTCAAGTACAAGGGTCTCAAGGTCGAGCAGGTAATGAACATAACGGATGTCGGTCACATGACGACTGATGCGGACGATGGCGAGGACAAGATGGCGAAGGCGGCCCGCATGGAGAAGAGAGACCCGTGGGAAATCGCCCGCTTCTACGAAAACTCGTTCTTCGAAGACATTGACGCACTTGGGATTGAGCGCGTCGAGCACTACCCGCGCGCCACGGAGCACATACCGGAGATGATTTCGCTTGTCAGGCGCCTGCTCGAAAACGGGCATGCATACGAGGCAGGCGGCAATGTGTATTTCGACATAGAGTCTTTCCCCGCCTACGGGCGGCTCTCGAACAACCCGCTCGACAAACTGCATACAGGATGCCGGGTTAAGCGAAACCCTGACAAGCGCAGCCCGCTGGACTTCGCGCTCTGGAAGCACGACCCGAAACACATTATGAAATGGGACAGCCCGTGGGGCGAGGGGTTCCCCGGCTGGCACCTCGAGTGCTCCGCGATGAGCCAGAAATATCTCGGCGACACTTTCGACATTCACACCGGCGGCGAGGATGGCGTTTTCCCGCACCACGAGTCGGAAATCGCCCAGTCGGAAGGCGCGACCGGCAGGAAGTTTGTCAACTACTGGCTGCACGTGCGGTTCCTGCTGGTTGACGGCAAGAAAATGGCGAAGTCGGAAGGCAACTTCTACACGGTGAAAGACCTGCTTGAAAAAGGCTTCGACGGGCTGACAATACGTTATGCGCTCACCTCAACACACTACCGCCAGCCGCTTAACTTCACTTTCGACGGGCTTGAGGCTGCCAGGAACGCGATAGAGCGCCTCGCCACTTTCCGCCGTCTCATGTCGGAAATTACCGAAGAGGGCAAGGACGACCCGGAGATTGACAAGATACTTGATGATACCGAAGCCGCGTTCGAGCGCGAGATGGATGACGACATGAACATCTCCGCTGCCCTGGCAGCCGTTTTCGACATGGTGCGCGAGGTAAACAAGCGAAAACCCTCAAAAGCGCAGGCGCAAAACGCGATAGAGATGCTTGAGAAGTTTGACACAGTTCTCGGCGTTCTGCCGAAAGAGGCTTCCGAAATCCCCCGGGAGGTGCTCGACCTTGCCAATGAGCGTGAGGAAGCGAGGAAAGCGAAGGACTTCGCGCGCGCAGACGAAATCCGCAATAGAGTCACCGCAATGGGCTACTCAATAGAAGACACCCCCGCCGGCCCTCGCGTGGTGACAAATAAGTAGCGAACTTACCGGAGGTCTTTGTTCTGGGTGCATGTGGACTTGCATATTTGTTTCTATCTTTCTTGGCTTTCAGACTTGGTTTCTCTCTTAGCCATAAGAAAACAAGCCCCGAGAGAAAAGTAGCTGTTGTAACAAGTTGGATAATAACGATAGCACCTTTACCTTTGATACCTGGTTGTACATTGATACTCTTACAGTTTACAACCGAAAGTATGGATACTGGGACTTTGCTGTCTTACTCTCGGCTTGTCAAGTGCAGCACTTGCAGGAAGATATTACAAGCTTGGAAGGCACATTAGGTTTTATTACGCTATAACCCAAGTCATGGTTTTTGCTCTTTTCGCCATATTAGCGCTGGCCTCATCTGCTCTGAGAGAAATATACCTTCCCTTGCGGTAATTTCTTCTAAGTGTTGGATATTTCGCATTCGCTGATACCTTCAATGTCTGCGGAAATGTATACCTTCATGCGCACCTCCAATGTTAGTGTCAACGAATAATACCGTGCACGCTTGGGGATGTCAACTCGCCAAATTCAGGAGTTACTTCGCGAAGATGCCGGGGATATTATGTCCGCAGTAAGGGCAGCGGGCATCTTTGATGTGGTTTTCAGCAACCCGGAAGCCGCGGCGGCGTATGAGGAGCCTTTTACAGGCGGGGCAGAAAGTATTTTCCCAATCAGGTTCTTCGCTGGATTCCGCAACGTTACCGATATAGACATAGTGGAGGCCTTCCTCGCGGGCGATTTCAGCGCATCGCATGAGAGTTTCAAGCGGGGTCGGCGGCCGGTCGGTAAGGCGGTAGCGCGGGTAGAAACGCGAGAAGTGCAGGGGGCGGTCAGGCCCCAGGTCTTTGACAATCCACTTGCACATTTTGCGGACCATTTCAGGGTCGTCGTTTGCGCCGGGTATAACAAGGTTTGTTATTTCAAAGAACACGCCTTCGTCGCGCAAGGTCTTGAGCGTCTGGAGGACAGGGGCGAGGGGGGCTTTGCAGTAAGACAGGTAGAACTCTTCGGAGAAGCCTTTAAGGTCAACGTTGGCAGCATCAATATATTTGCAGAGTTCACGCAGGGGTTCGGGATTGATAAAGCCACAGGTAATCCAGAGGTTTTTGAGGCCTTTGGCGCGGGCTATTTTGGCAGTTTCAAGCATGTACTCGTAGTATATCGAGGCCTCGGTGTAGGTATAGGCGATTGATTTTGCGCGGCAGCGCGCGGCAAGGGCGACGATTTGAGCCGGAGTGACCTCTTCCTTAGAGGTGATGATGCCGGGAAACTGGCTGTGCGCGGCCTCAATAAGCATGCGGTGTGTGCCTTCCTCGGGCGTTATCTGGGAGGTAGTCCAGTTCTGGCAGAAGATGCATCCGAGGTTGCAGCCGACAGTTGACATTGAGAATGCGGCGGTGCCGGGCAGGACGTGGAAGAGGGGTTTTTTTTCGATTGGGTCATTGTTAAGCGCGACAGGCCGGCCGAAGACAAGGGTGTAGAGAGTGCCTTCGAAGTTCACGCGCACCTTGCACGGGCCGCGCTCGCCATCCTCGAGGTCGCAGCGGTTCGGGCAGAGGTTGCATCGCACGCGGCCCCGGCCGAGTTTCTCATAGTACATTGCCTCGTACAACGAGAGCCCTGCGTCTATCGCCTGCTGGCGGGTAATCGGCGGGCCGAGCTTCTTCTGTTGTTTAGGAGGAAAAGCACCAGTTGTGGTGAAAGCGCCAGCGCGCAGGGGCTGCATCCTTGAGACGGCAGCAGCGAGCATAAGGGCAAGCCCTGCAACAACGAGGATTGCGAGGATTAGTTCCTTCCGTGTCATACCAGCACCCGGAACGCCCTGACGTTAAAATGATGATTCCCGAGCGGCGCAAGCCGGTGCGGCCAGCCGCGGATGCTACTCATTACCGAGGAAAAGGCTAATTGCTTCACTTTCTTCTTTACAGACGGGAAAGAGGGAGATGACCCCGAGCTCTTTCAGGGTAAATTCTATCTGGTGGGAAGGGTCAATTAGCACAACGGATGCGTAGTCCTGCTCAAGGCCTTTACGAGTGCAATACCCGACAAGCAGCGCAAGCCCGGCGGAGCAGATGCGGTCCGTATTGCGCAGATGGACGGCGAGGCGTTCATGCCCATCTGCCTCAAGGTCTTTGAATAGCTCCTGCAACGTAGGGACAGCCCTGGAAGAGATAATCCCGCGCAGCCGCAGGACTGCGATACCAGGCCACTCGTCGCGCATGTCAACTCTTATCTCAAGGTCACCACCCGGGGTTCTGATAAACGGTTCAATCTTTTTTTTCGACATGCGCTACTCCCGCCGTCTTCCGGCGAGCCGCTCCTCAAGCGTTTCTCTTTCCTGCGGGCTTATCTCACCTATCAGATATTTAACTATATCAAGGAGGTAGCTATTGTCAAATGGTTTTGTGACATATTCTGAAACACCCACCGAGTAGCCACGCACTTTGTCAGCTTCTGTGCCCTGCGCGGAGAGTACCACGACTTTCATCCGGCCCAGCTTGGAGGGGTCCATCTCCTTGAGGACTCCGAAGCCGTCTACAACAGGCATCATAAGGTCGAGAATCAGCAGGTCGAAATCTTCCCGCGCAAGCTTTTCGAGCGTCTGTTTCCCATCGGCTGCAATTCGAACCTCGTACCCTTCCAGACTGAGAAGCTGCTCAAGCATAAAGCAGATATCGCGCTCGTCCTCGGCAACGAGTATCTTCTTTCTCATATCTTAGCCATCCTCCGCCTTTGACTGGGAGTCGCCGGTTCGGGGCAGGGCTGCATCGCTGTCCCGGGCATGCGGCTCTACCGCGGCGGGGGCCCCTTTCTGTTCTGAGAGAAGGTTAAGTATCTGCTCGACGCTAAGAAGCTCTTTTCGAACAAAGAGTTCACCGAGCAGGCACCGCTTGCCCTCCGATTCGAGAACAGCCTGCTCCCGCAAGCATTCGTTGAGCTGCCTCTCGGTCAGCATGCCGCGTTTGAGAGCAAGAGAGCCGATAATCGTCTCTGAAAGCGTCTTGTCAGGGTCGTGGGGGGACGGGCCAGCCAAGACTTCTTCCTGCAGCTTAATGACTGCGTCTCTTTCTTTAGCCTTCATGTACCCCTTGCTGACAAGCAATTCTCCAAGTTTTACCCCGGCCTTACCAGAAGCCTGTTCACGGGCGCACTCATTTACCTGCTGGGTCGTTACAAACCCGTTCAGAACCGCGATTTTCCCAAAGAGAGTCTCAGGACTGGGCTCTGAATACGCGGATTCCAGATGCGCCTGCTGTCTCGCGTGAGTGGCGGTCCCCGGGCGTGGCGGGAGGGTGAACCTGAAATCCGCGCCCTGCCCTTCCTGGCTTTCAAGGTGGATTTCTCCGCCCATGGCTTCAACAAGCCCCCTGGATATCGTAAGGCCCAGTCCAGTGCCTTTGGAGCCCTCGCCATAGGTCCTGCCTGATTGATAGAACCTTTCAAAGACCTTCTCATGCTCGGATTCAGGTATGCCAATACCGTTATCGGCCACACTAAGCGTCACGAAATCTTTGTCGGACGACACGACTGAGAGCCTGATTTGAACGCCTGGTGCGTTGTGGTTGGCGGCGTTGGCGATAAGGTTTGTAAGGACCTGTGTAAGTCCGTTGCGGTCAAAGAAGGCATTCAGCCTGGGTGGAATCTCGTTGGCCACCTGAGCCTCCTTTTCTCCGAGCTTGGTTTTGAGTGTCGCAAGGATATTTTCGACTATCGGGGCAATCTCGTAAATGCCCGGCGAGAGCTTCTGCCTTCCAGACTCTATGCGCGAGACATTGAGAACGTCATCAATAAGCTGTGCGAGCCGGTCTATGTTCCGGACAGCGATTTCGAGAAAAGCCTTGTGCTCCTTGCTGACGTCACCCAGGCGGCCTGAAAGAAGCAGGTCCATGGAACTCTTTATCGAAGTCATCGGCGTGCGCATCTCATGCGATACAGTTGAGATGAACTCGTTTTTCAGTTCGTCGATCCTTTTCAGCTCCTTAACCGCGTCGCGCTCCGCTTCAAGCTTCTTGCGCGTCATCTCAATCTCCACCTGTTTGCGGGCCGTCTCAAGCTCAAACCGCTCCCGCTGAAGCTGGTCCTCGACCTCCCTGCGAAACATCTCCTCCTCGATTCTTGCACGCGAGAGAATCAGAGAATAGTAATTGGCCAGCGTGTACACAAAGGAGATGTCCTGCGGCTTGAACGCGTCTATGTCGGTAGATGCGAAGCCTATGAGCGCCAGTGTCTCATTGCTGACCACAACAGGAACGGCGAGGAACGATTCCATTTCGGACCCGTCTGCCTCGCTGACCAGCTCCTTGTCAAACTCGACTTCAAGAGGTGCGTCAGCACTAAACTCCGGCACAACTTGCGTGAGCGACTCAAGCACCCGCTCGCGAAGGCGGTCAACGAATCCTTTTCCCACAGGCGAGGTGAGATAGATACTGAGAACCCTGGGCTCCTTGTCCAACTCGAGTGTTGCGCAAGCGGTGAAAGAGAGCACAGGCTCGGTTGCTGAAGCGAATTTGGAGACTATCTGGCGGAGAGAGTCCAGAGAAGACATCGCGCCCGAGAGGGAGGACAGAATCCGCAGTTGGCTCTCAATCCTCGTCGCCTCAAGACGTCCCTCCTGGGCCTTTTTCTTAACAGTGACATCTTCAATAAGGGCCATCACCATACGGGGAACTTCACCCTCGCGCACTATTGGGTGCACACTGCAGAGAAACGTTTCCTGCCCGCCGGAGGGATTCTCGCAAACAAACTCTGTAGATACGTTCTGGGTCTTTTTTTCAAAGGCCTCTTCAAGCAACTCTCTGAGATGGCTTTGCTGCCGGGCACGCTCGCAATGGAAACTGCCTACTTGCCCACCCTCGATTCCGCGTCGCGGGGCACCAAGCATTTCAGCAAAGCGGGTATTGGCGTACATGACAAGAAGGTCCTTGTCAGCCACTACCAGGCCCACAGGGATTGACTCTATTATAAGTTCGTGAAGAGAAAGGAGTCTTCCAAGGGCATCTGTGGCTTCATGAGCGGTTTTCTCGCTGATTTCAAGCCTTTTGCGCACGGCGAGTTCACGCTGTATCTCGTCCGACAGATATCCCACGAAAAACGCGGTAAGGAAGAAAAGTACAATCCAGCTCAAGAAAGGCGTGCTAAGCAGGGCGCTTCCCTTGCCTTCCACCACGACAAGCAGACCATATACTATGGCCGCCTGGAAGACTATCAGGAACGCGGCGGAAACCTTGCGTGTTACAGCCGCGTAGATTATCGTAACAATGTAAGGCACAAAAACAGCATAGAATTCTATCTTGTTCCCGGCCATGGCTATCATCAGGAGCGTGACAACCGCAAGGTCCACCACGAAGACCGCTCCGTAGAGCAGTTGTGACTGGAAACGCTTCGAGGGCATTGCAAGAAGCCATATGTTACTGCCGGCAAGCACCACCATGGTAATTGCGATGCCCCAGGCCGGCAGGCGCTGAAGGTCTTGGAACCATACAATGACAAGAAGCGACACCAAGAGCAGGAAGCGGAGGGTTACGATGACATACTTCTTTGACTGGAAGAAACGTTCTCTTGCCATGAGACGCCAGATTACCCCGGTGTTAGGCCAGCTTGCGCCAATGCAGGTCACATCTCCGCCGGCACTATTGGAGCTTTAAGACTATTTCCTGAAACCTTGGTTCGTTACGGATATTATCGAGGTCTCTGTCTTTCTCAACATAGTCGCGGTCAACGTAGCCAAGCTGTGCCGCCCAGTCCAGATGCCCGAGGGCATGGCCTGCATCCCCCATGAGAGCATAGGTACACGCAAGGCCGTAGTGCACTTCCTTTGCACCGGGATTGAGCCGCAGTGCTTCCTGATAGCTTCGGAGCGCTCTCTGGTAAAGGCCAAGCCTCTGGAAGCACAGCCCTACGAAGGCAAGCAGAAACTTCGCCGCGGCGGGGCTGTAGCGAATCGCGTCCTCGTATGCCTGCACCGCGCCGTCGTAGTTGCGCAACGCAAACAGGGAGTTGCCCATAAGCCAGCAGCCGCTGACCGAGTTGCGGCGCATTTTCAGCATGGTTCTTGCAGTGTAAAGCGCGTCCTGAGCCCTGCCGCGGGCAATCAGTGTGTTGCCGTTATAAAACATTGCGGTCAGCCGCATGCTGCGCCACCTGGTGTACCACATGTAAAGCATAAACACTATAAAGACTGGCGCAAGCAGGTAGCCCCGATTAAAGTAAATCACGGAAATCACCGCACACGCAAGAAACAAGACGCTCACGGCAAGGTAAAAGGAAATGCGAAACTTGGGCGATTTCTTGAGCGAGTCAAGAAGTCTGCGGTACTCACTGCGCTCGAAAATCTCGAAAAAGGACCTCGGGGCCTCCTCCAGCTTCGTAACCTTTCCAGTCACGGCACGCCAGCTATGATAGTTGCCGGCAATCGCGACAGCGCCTATTATAAGCGCCCAAATAATGCCAGGGACAATTCCCTCCACGCTGAAGACATATTTTAAGACATACATTCCGGCCGCCCAGACCACAAGCCCGATAATGATGTTAATTGCGGCAGTGAGAAAAATAATGAGCAGGGATTCGCCCAAACCCTTTAAGTTATTGGCCATGCAAAACCTCCGTGACAAGTCACTTCTCAACAGGCTAATAGTACATCAGGCACCCCGGCAAGTCAATAACTTTCAGCCAGCCCGTGCTCCACGACGCGCATGTTATGCGTACGCACTTTAATTTACTCTTGAAAATCTGCGCCATGAGTGCTATATTCCCGCGTGGCGGCTAATCTTCGGGAGTTTTAATTTGGCTCTCAGCTACATTATCTGGCTTTTGGTTTTTCTTTTTGTGTCGTATGGTCTGGGCCGGTTGTACGCACCTCTGCGGCGCACAAGGTTCTTCAAGGTCTTCTTCGCTCCCGGCTTCCTGGTACTCGGCGGTCTCAAGATCCTTGCCTGCCATATCTCAGGCGCGGAGGTAGAATCCGTCCAGTTTTTCGCCCGTGACCGCGAGGCTGTATCGTATGACCCCGAAGATGTCTCAGTGCTCGGCAAGATAATTCTCTCAACCTTCCCGCTTGTCGGAGCGCTCGCCGTATTCGCACTTGTGGCGTGGGCATTTTCTTACCCCACAGCATTTGAACATTCATTTAACAACTCCAGTAGCCCGGGCAACCTCGCCGACCAGGTGCGCCAGCATGCAGATATCCTGTTTGAATCATTTATGAAGATGATTCACAGCACCGCGGCAGCCTTCTCCGAGGCGGAACACGGCAACCTCCTGCCGTTTGTCTATCTCTACCTTCTTATCTCAATTCTGCT
>CAYWBA010000041.1:0-13422 GCA_964455955.1 uncultured Planctomycetota bacterium
GGGCAGCCGGCGCATCGATGTGAAAGGGAAAGGGCCACTGGTGCTTGAGCGGCTGGTTGAGCACAGCGCCTTTCTTATGTCAATGACAGACGGGGTGTCTGTGACTGACGGGGATTTCACTATCGAAAGTGACAAGCTGGCGGTTGCGCTGGGGGAGAGCGGGGTTGCGGAACTGGCGACTGCACGCGGCGATGTTGTGGTCAAACAGGGAGGGGAGCCGCGGCTTTACTGCGACGAAGTGAAGTGGAACGAGAAGACCGGCCGGACAGAGCTGAGCGGCGGACAGGGCGTGAAGTTTGTTGAAAGCGGCAACAAGCTTATAGCGAAGACAGCCACTCTTCTTGAGGACAGGAAAACGATGCTTCTTGAAGGGGGACTTGAGGCGCGATTTCGAGGCCCCAGTGGCGCCGGGCAGCGCCGGCAACCCCTGGAGCGCGAGTGGTGGGTTTTCTGTGACAGGGCGGATGTCTTTCTTGAGAGCGAAGGCGGGAGCCTGAAGGCGCGCGAGGTGCGTCTGAGACCCGCGAGTGGTCAGAAGGTGGTTGTGAAGAGTTCTGAGGGAGTTTACGAAGTTACAGGCGGGACGGTTGTCTGGAACGCGCCAGCCCGTACGCTCGAGATAAAGGAGAAGCCACAGCTTGCCCGCGGCAAGTTGGAGTGGGTGCGTTCAAAAATCATTTTCGTTCGCCTTGCGGACAATACTGTCCTGTTTGAAGGCGGCGTTGTTGCAGAGCTCGCGGCGGGCGGGGCCTTGTGGCGGTTTGACGCGGGGCGTATGGTTGCGAAGTTTGAACGTGCGGAGGGTGAGGATGTTCGGATAAAGAGCGTGACTCTGGAAAACGACACCGGCCAGGTAAAGATAAATTACGCCGGAGAAAAGGGAGAGAAAGTAACGCTTATAAGCGGGCGCGCATCCTGGGATGCCTCGACACAGGTTGTTGTTTTGGATACTCTCAAGACAGGGAAGAAACCGAGGCTTGAGCACGAGAAAGACTGGGTTGAAGCTGATGGAATAGTCTTTGACCCCCGGGCTAAGAAGGGGGTGTTTGAAAAGAATGTCCAGACTCATCTTGAGACAATGAAGCGGGCCGGGGATGTACCTGGTGACGGCCCGCAAGAAGGCGTTGAACCCCCGTTTGCGATGGTGTGTGAAAAGCTTACCGTCGAGTTCGAGCAGGACTATAGCATAAAGGCCGCGCTGGCCGAGGGAGGCGTGCGCTTCAGCGCGGAGTCGAAGGGCCTTGTGCTCAAATGTGAGACTTCCCGGTACGTCGCTGGCAGGGAGATTACTTTTGAAGGGAAAGAGAGGCCTCGGCTTTTCTCGGGCAAGAACAAGATTTCAGCAGAGAAGATAGCGGTTGACCTGTCAACGGGGCGGATAAATTTCACCGGTGGGGTCGAAGGCAATTTCGATGATGGCAAAGGCGCGAAAATCACACTTACCTGCCTGAAGATGATAGCTGTCTACTCCCGCGTGAGCAGTTCTATGAGCGAGGTCTATTTTGAGGGTAAGGTTCACATAGAAACTGAGGGCGGGCAATTTGGGAAGCTCGACGCGGATGGGGAACGCGGGGTGTATGAAGTTGGAAAAGGCGAGATTTCGCTTTTGGGCAAGCCTGTGGTGATTCGTCAGAAAGGCCTGGTTGCCCGTGAGGAAAAGATTGTTTATGACACAAGGAACTGCAAATGGTTTACCGGGCCTGTCAAAAAAGGCTATGATTGGGAGATTGACCGGCGTGGCTGGAGGAAAAAGAAGTAGAAGTAAAACACCTGTTTTGCCGACGCGTTTTTCCCAAGATTAGGCTTATCTGTTACCATGCAGTATTCTTCTTGCAATCACCATTCGCTGGATTTCTGATGTTCCCTCGCCGATTTCGCACAGCTTCGCATCGCGCATGTAGCGCTCGACCGGGTACTCCCGGGAGTACCCGTTTGCGCCGAGTATCTGGACAGCGTTCTTTGTTGCGCGATATGCGACTTCAGAAGCGAAGAGCTTGGCCATAGCGCCTTCTTTCGAGTAAGGCTTCTTGGCGTCTTTGAGCCGTGCTGCATCGTAGATTAAGTGGCGGGCAGCCTGTACTTCAGTCGCCATGTCAGCCAGTTTGAACTCTATCATCTGGTGCTGGCAAAGCGGCTTGCCGAACTGGGTTCGCTCCTGGGAGTAGGCGAGGGCCTTGTCAAAAGCCCCCTGGGCTATTCCGAGGGCGAGCGCCCCTATTGAGATGCGGCCCGCGTCAAGCGCTTTCATAAAGTACTTGAAGCCGCTTTCAAGGTCGCCGAGCAGGTTTTCCACGGGGATGTGCACATCCTCGAAGTGCAGCTCGGCAGTGTCGGAGCCACGAAGCCCCAGCTTGTTTTCCTTCCTGCCGATGCTGAAGCCGGGCATGTCTTTCTCAAGGATAAACGCGGCGATTCCGCGTGCGCCCTTGCTTTTGTCAACCATTGCGGTAATGACGAAGGTGGAGGCATAGCTGGCGTTTGTTATAAACTGTTTGGATCCGTTAATAATCCACTCATCGCCTTTGCGGACCGCTGTCGTCTGTGTGCCGGCGGCATCCGAGCCCGCGTTTGGCTCAGTAAGGCCGTAAGCGGCCATCTTGCGCCCGGATGCGAGGTCAGGGATGTACTTTCGCTTCTGCTGCTCTGAGCCGAATTCCCATATGGGAGATGTCCCGAGCGAGTAGTGCGCGGCAAGCGTGATGCCGGTTGAGCCGCAGACGCGCGAGAGCTCTTCCACAGTTATGATATAAGAGAGATTGTCTCCGCCGCCGCCTTCGTATTCTTCGGTGACAGGTATGCCCATAAGGCCCAGTTCGGCCATTCTCTTGACAGTTTCTTCTGGGAAACGCTCGTTTTCGTCAATCTCGGCCGCGATAGGTTCGACTTCCTTGAGTGCAAACTCGCGCACCATGTTGTGAATCATAGTTTGTTCTTCAGTCAGTTCCATTGGAAATCTCCTGAGTTTAAGCTACCGTCAGGCTCTGTCAGTCTTTGCTTACGCTTTTGGTTATGAAATCAACAATTTTCTGAAGTTTAGTTCCCGGGTCGAACAGGGCCACGACAACGCCGTCGTCTATGAGCTTTTGCTTGTCGTCGTCGGGTACAATTCCGCCGCCGATGAGCATGATATCGGAGGCGCCTTTCTCATCAAGGAGATTTCGTACCTTGGGGAAATATGTCATGTGTGCGCCCGAGAGCATAGAAAGGCCGACAATATCAACGTCTTCCTGTATCGCGCTTTCAACAATCGCCTCCGCGTTCTGATGCAGGCCGG
The DNA here is from genome assembly GCA_964455955.1 of uncultured Planctomycetota bacterium. Lineage (GTDB taxonomy): Bacteria > Planctomycetota > SKW154 > SKW154 > DAOVDS01 > CAYWBA01. Next base: position 3,275 of record CAYWBA010000041.1, read on the forward strand.
TGTAAATAACTTCCATGCCTGCGTCGCGCAACCCTGCGGCGACAACCTTTACGCCCCGGTCGTGCCCGTCAAGGCCGGGCTTTGCAACAAGTACTCTAATCTTCTTGGCCATAAGCCTAATCCCTCGTCTCAGAATATTGGCGGTTCTGTGTAGGTGCCGAATATCTCTTTTATTGCTTCTACAATCTCGCCAAGGGTGCAGTATGCGCGCGTGCACTCCAGTATTCGGGGCATCACGTTCTCGGTGCCGCGGCAGGCCGCCTTTAGGTCTTCGAGTCTTTTGTCGCACAAATCGCTGTCGCGGTTTTCGCGGAGCCTCTTGAGGCGCCGGTGCTGCTCGACCTCGACCTGCGGGTCGATCTTGAGAATTTCTATGTCAGGCTTTTCTTCTTCCACGTACTCGTTTATGCCGACGATTATGCGCTTTTTCTTCTCTATTTCCCGCTGGTAGCGGTAGGCGGCATCGGCGATTTCGCGCTGGAAGAAGCCTTTTTCAATAGCTTCGACCACGCCGCCGAGTTTTTTGATTTTTTCAAAGTACTTTTCAGCTCCCTCTTCCATCTTGTTGGTGAGGTTCTCGACGAAGTATGAGCCGGCCAGCGGGTCTATAGTATTTGCCACCCCGCTCTCGTACGCAATAATCTGCTGGGTGCGAAGCGCTATTTTGACAGCTTTCTCAGTCGGTAGGGATAGCGTCTCGTCCATGGAGTTTGTGTGCAGTGACTGCGTGCCGCCAAGCACCGCCGCGAGTCCCTGCAGGGTTACCCGCACGATGTTGTTTTCCGGCTGGGATGCGGTAAGAGAGCAGCCTGCAGTCTGGGTGTGGAACCGCATGAGCCAGGAGCCGGGGTCTTTGGCTCCGTAGTTTTCCTTCATGTGACGGGCCCATATTCGCCTTGCGGCGCGGTACTTGGCGATTTCTTCAAACACGTCGTTGTGCGCGTTGAAGAAGAAGGAGAGCCTCGGTGCGAAGGTGTCGACATCCAGGCCCGCGTTGATTCCGGCCTCCACGTAGGCAAAACCGTCGGCCAGCGTGAATGCCAGTTCCTGCAGCGCGGTGGAGCCTGCCTCGCGGATGTGGTAGCCGCTTATTGAGATGGTATTCCACTGCGGGACGTGCTCTGCGGCGAATCCCATGATATCTGTAATTATTCGCATTGACGGTCTGGGGGGGAAAATCCAGGACTTCTGCGCGATGTATTCCTTGAGGATGTCGTTCTGTATGGTTCCGCGCAGCTTCTCCTGTGGCACACCCTGCTTTTCGGCAGCGTGGATGTAGAAGGCGAACAGCACGGCGGCCGGTCCGTTTATAGTCATTGAGGTGGAAACTTCTCCGAGCGCAATTCCATCGAACAGTGTTTCCATATCCTCGGGGCTTGAGACAGCGACACCGCAGCGGCCTACTTCGCCTTCGCAGAAGGCGTCGTCGGAATCGCGGCCGTAAATGGTGGGGAAGTCAAAGGCCACGGAAAGCCCTGTCTGCCCATGATCGAGAAGGTACTTGTATCTCTGGTTCGTGTCTTTTGCCGTGCCGAAGCCTGCGAACTGGCGCATGGTCCAGAGTCTTCCGCGGTACATGTTGGGGTGAAGGCCGCGGGTGAAAGGAAAAGACCCGGGAAGGCCTAAATCCCGCAGGTAGTCGAAGCCCTCGATGTCGGCCGGCGTGTTCAGGATGTCAACCGGTTCTGACGAGGTTGTGATAAAACCAACCTCGTCGCGACTGCTGCATGAGGCCAGCGCCTTGTCGTATTCGGCACGTTCTTCCCGGATTTTGTTAAGGTCTTCCTTCAAGAGTCTGCTCCTGTCTTGCGTGACTTGAGTTTGCTTATTATCTTTCTCGCGGCGGACTGCGGTGTAAGCTTGCCATCCATTATCAATTTGGCGAGTTTCTCAAGCTCCTTTGTAACCTCGGCGGACTGCAAGTCTCTCTGGACCTGTGATACTACCAGGTCATGAATCTTGCGTATCGCGGCGCCGAGCCGCTTGGCGTGGAGCTCTCCTTCCTTTTCAAGATACGCCTTGTGCTCTTTCACAGCATTGTAGAGTTCATCGATGCCGATTCCTTTGGTCGCGGAGGTCTCGATGGCAAGCGGCCGCCATGCAGCGTCATCGTAAGCTTTTAGTTCGAGCATGCTGCGCACCTCAAGGACCAGTTTGCCCGCGCTCTCGCGGTCGCACTTGTTGATAACGAATATATCGGCGATTTCCATAAGCCCTGCTTTAAGCGTCTGGACCGCATCGCCCGCTTCGGGGGAGAGTACAACAATCGTTGTATCTGCCACGCGCACAATCTCCACCTCCGACTGGCCGACGCCGACTGTTTCGGTTATTACTATGTCCTTACCGAAGCTATCAAGGATGTCGGCCGCGTCTCCTGCAGCGGCGCAGAGGCCGCCCATGCTACCCCGCGTCGCCATTGACCGGATGAAGACGCCCGGGTCAAGCCCGATTCGCTGCATGCGTATTCGGTCACCGAGGAGTGCCCCGCCCGTAAAGGGCGAGGTGGGGTCGATTGCGATAATACCCACGCTAAGCCCTTCTTCACGGGCCCTCAGCGTCAGGGTGTCTGTCAATGAGGACTTGCCGCTCCCGGGCGGGCCTGTAATCCCTATGCGGTAGGCCTTGCCGGTGTTCAGGTATATTTTTTCAAGCTCGTCCTGCACCTTTTCCGGCTCGTTCTCGACAGCGCTTATCAGCCGGGCAACGGCGCGTCTATCGCCTGAGAGAACCTGCTCGGCGAGTTTCGACATGGTCACGTCAGCTCCGCCGCAGGCAGTGCCTGCCCACAAATAGCCTTAAACTTCTACACAACAGACTCAAGTTAAGTTCTGTCGTTCTCTAAGGTGCCCTTGTTGCCGGCCACTTGGCCGGTGGCCCCGCCACCTATTTCTTAAGCTCGGTTAGAATGCGTTTTGAAATAACAAGCCGCTGAATTTCAGAGGTACCTTCGAATATTTCCATTACCTTCGCGTCACGGAAGTAACGCTCCACGTGGAACTCCTTTGTGTAACCGACTCCGCCGTGTATCTGCACTGCCTCGGTTGCGCAGTAATTCGCTGTCTCGGATGCGAAGAGCTTGGCCATGGAAGCCTCGATCGTGTGCGGTTCGCCGCGGTCCTTGCGCTTGGCAGCATTGTACAGCAGGAGCCGGGACGCCGCCACTTGGGTTGCCATGTCGGCTATCTTGACTTTTATTCCCTGGAATTCACCGATGAACTTTCCAAACTGCTTGCGCTCCTGCGCGTACTTCACGGAGGCGTCAAGGCAGGCCTGCGCGACGCCGAGCGACGCTGCGGCAATACCGATTCGCCCGCCGTCGAGCCCAATCATCATTATCTTGAATCCGCCGTTTACCTTGCCCAGCACATTCTCTGCGGGCACCTTCATGTTTTCAAAAACAAGCTGGCAGGTGTCGGAGGCGCGAATCCCCATCTTCTTCTCAATCTTGCCTACTGAAAATCCTTCAAAGCCCGGCTCCACTATGAATGCAGTTATTCCTTTATGGGGCTTGCCTTCCTTGCTTGTCCTGGCAAACACAATCAAGACCTCGGCCTGAGAGCCTGTGCTAATCCACGACTTCTGGCCGTTGATAATATAGTAGTCACCGTCTTTTACCGCAGGGGCCTGGATATTCGCAGCGTCTGAGCCTATGTCAGGCTCTGTTATGACATACGCACCGAGATGCTCTCCGGCTGCCAGTTTGGGCAGGTACTTGGTCTTCTGACTCTCAGTCCCGAACATGTTAATCATACGGCAGACAAGAGAGCTGTGAACGGAGAGTACCACGCCGGTTGAGGCGCAGGCCCTGCTTATCTGCTCGATGACCAGCGCGAGCGCGAAGTCGCCCAGCTCGCTCCCGCCGTACTTTTCAGGGATAAGCATTCCCAAAAAGCCGAGTTCGCCGAGCTCTGTATAGTTCTCTCTGGGGAACTCTTCTCTCCTGTCGTACTCGACTGCGCGCTCGGCCAGCCTGGTCTTGGCAAGCTCGCGGGCGGTTTCCTGAATGAGTTTTTCCTCTTCCGTCAGCTCAAACATCGCAAGTTCCTCCAAGTGACTTGGTCTTGTTGCCGGGCACTGCCCGGGCACTTATATTACCGCCGCCTCAAGCCGACATCAACCCAAAATTTCTTGGTGAAATCGCATGCCGAAGGGCAGGTCGAAAGGTATGCCTGCATGTGCGCATATTAAGATGTGGCTAAACTCAGTTCTTGAGCAAATATCAAGTTCCTAAGACGGATAAAACCAACCGAATATTGATAAGAAATTTGAGATAATGAGCAATATTCAGTACTCAAGACAATAGTATAGGTCAAATTCCAACTAACGACCCAGATATAAAATTCTGCGGGCCCCAACTTGAGCAGGTTGACACGCCAAAGGTGTGCAGCCAACTCGATAAATATTAACTCATAGGAGCTGGAAAGTCAAATGCAATGTCGCAGGTACGAGCAGTAGTAGGTGGAATAAGCAGAAGTGAAGGATTTGGCTTGAAAGTGGGAGCATATATGCTATCATAAGTGGCTACAGCAGTTGACAATTATTGGAATTTGAAAGGGTTTGGTGTAAAGTACACTTAACACGATTTGTCTGGTCTCTATGGGGCTGAACTGCCTGATTGGCGGGAATTCGAGTAATTCTACGACCCGGGCTGAGCCCGGCAACAAGGCGCTGAACCCGGCAGCAAGGCAGAAGTGCTTTCAACGCAGCGCCGCACTGGTATGAGATTTGCGTTAAATGAGACTGGCTCTTAGGTATTGTACGCATGAAACGGGAGTATCAAGATGCCGAGACTGATTATTCGCGAGAAGGGTCGTGAACGCGTTATAGAGCTTGATATTGACAAAGTCACCATCGGGCGTTCAAAAGCCAACGCAGTGCCTATCGCAGACGCCAGAGCCTCACGCGCTCACTGCGCCATTGAGAAAACGGAAAGCGGCTGGCTTGTGGTTGACCTTGGTTCGAGCAATGGAACCATGCTCAACCGTGAGCCGGTTCAGAAGGCCTTGCTTGCTCTTGGTGACGTTGTCTCTATAGGCGAGACGGAGATTCATTTCGGGAGAGTGATTGAAGACCCTCTGCCTGCCCGCGAGGTGGACACCAGCTCGTTGCCTATTGCTGAGCCTGTGGAACTCCAAGATGAGGAACCTGCGCCTGCGCCCGCGGTGCCGCAAGTGCAGGTGCCTGTAGAAGACTTGTCGCTCCATACAAAGAGCGGTGCTGCGCGGTTTTATCTTGAAATTATAAGAGGCCCGAGGGCAGGCGAGAAATACCCGTTGGGGGGTCAGACCTTCACGATAGGCCGCAAGGCTAGTAACACTCTGGGGCTTGACGATGAGCGAGCTTCGGGGAATCATGCGCAGGTTTCTCGTGAGGGCTCGCTGTGGGTGCTTACCGACCTTGGCTCGACCAACGGTACGACAATTAATGGGAACAGAATCAAGCGCGCGATTCTCGAGCATGGGACAGTATTTGTCATCGGCCATAGCGAGCTGCGTTTTGTGGATTCGGTAGGTGCCAAGCTCCCGGGGGCGGCGCCTTCCGGAGGGATTGAACCAGCCGGGCCCCGGGGATTGCCGTCAGACGCGGATTTTGAAAAGATTGATGTGGAGAAAGCTCTCAAGCGCAAGGAAAGCAACCCGCTTGTGACTTTCGCATTCACAATCGCCGCCCTTCTTTTGATTGTCTCTCTAATATACTTTGCCTTCCAGGTTTTCGAAGGGTTCTTTGGCCGCGGCCCGACAGGCCCCAAACCGGGCAACATGGTCCCCAACTGGTCGTTTGAGGAGAATGCTGGTGAGCAGACGAAAGTCCTGCCCGGCTGGCAGACGCTGCCTGCCGGCTGGTCGGTTGACCGGAAGGTTGCCAAGTCGGGAAGGTCTTCGTTACGGCTGGACCTCTCGGCCAACGACAAGCCGGACCAGGTTATTGCAGTCAGCCTTAAGGGAAGGCCCGTGACCTCCGACAGACAGTACCAGGTCAGGGCGCAGGTTAGGCTGAAGGCGGCGCGCAAGGCGGGAATCAGGGTGCGCTGGAGTGATCCGCTGAACCCGTATTTTACAGGCGAGACATTCTCGGAGCTTGTCGAAGGCAGTGGAGGGTGGAAAACCCTGCGGTGGAACTTCGTCCCGCCGAGAAAGGCGACCCGCATGGATGTTTCGCTTTGCGGCTTCGGGAACACAGGTACAGTCTGGTTCGACGATATCGAGCTTTACGAGAGCAAGCTTGAGGCGGAAGTTCGCAAGTCTGCACGGGTCGCACTGGGAAATGCTATGGAGATAACTGTGGATCCCCGCGGCACATGGAGCTTTTACCGGCTTGGGGTACTTGCGTTCTGGGATGCCCAGCTTTTTATCAAAGACCGGGATGGTGAGGTGGACGCGTTCTCGCGTCAGGGGCTTTCAAATATACAGAAGCGGGCTGCGGTTTCCGGGGGCTCAATGCTGTATCTGGGGGGCATCTATGAGCCGTACACGGCAACCTGGGTACCGCTTACGCAGGAAATTTACTCCAGCAGTGAGAAGCTTTCGGTGCGCTACAAGCTCTCCGGGGATTTCGGCGGTGCAGGGACCTACGGCGTATCGCTGAGGGCGCGGCCGGAAGTTTTCTCCATTGCCGAAGTCGAAGTTTCTACGCCTGAAGGCGTGAGGTTTTTCAAGGATGAGTTTAATGCCCGTGGTGCACTTGAGATGGTATGGACATTGGGCAAGAGCATCATTTCGTTTAATTTCTCTGTGCCTCTTGACGTCTCTGTCAAGAAAGGAAAGCACGGCTTTGAAGTTGCTCTCTCAAGGCCGGTCGGAGTAGGGAAAGAGACAGAGTTTGTCATAGACTTCTCAGAAGTGTCGCTTCGACAGGCGCAAAAGATTTCCTCTGTCTTCTCGCGCATTGCAGCCTTGAGAGCAGAAGGCAGGTTACAGGAAGCGATTAAACTTGCGGACCGCGGCCGCGTGGAAGTTGCCTCGCAGATGGAAGCCAAGAGGCGCCTTGACAGTCTTGTGAGAGAGATGGAAGTGCAGGGCGATACACTTGTCCTAGAAGCCCAGGATATCTACAAAGATTTTACAGTGAGCCGTCATCCTGTGGTGGTTGAAACCCTCCGCAGGCTTGTTGAGCGCATCGGTGTGGCTTTTCCGGAGAGCAAGCTTGAGCGCAGTTCGAAAAGGCTGCTGAGTCAGGCCCAGGAGACGCTGCAGAAAGACAAGACTCGGCGCAGGCAGGCCGAGGCTAAGGAACTGCTGGCGAAGGGCAATAGCTGCCGCGAGCTGGGATTGCTCGGGCTTGCAGCTGAATACTACGAGTACGTGCGTGACAAGTTCCCCGGCACGGAGTGGGAAAAGGACGCAAAGGCATTGCTTGAGCGCCTGGAGAGTCAAATGCGAACCGAGGACAGATGGTAGGTAGGAGACGGGAGTCTTTTTCTGAGCAGCTTGGATGGAAGGAGAAGAAGGCTTGAGAAGCGTTGCGGTTGGGGTTGACTTCGGCAGTCAGTTTGTGAAACTCGCCAAGCTCCGCAGGCGTGGCCAGCATTTGGTTGTGGAGCGGCTACTCAAGTTCGCGCGCACGGAAATGGTAGCCTCCGAGCTGCGAGCAGCGGGGTTGGGTGCTTCAGGCGCGGTTGTGGGCATACCAGGGCGCGGCGCGATTCTGCGCTACACCTCGGTGCCTCCTGTGCCGGCTTACAGGCTCAAAATGATAGTCGAATATGAGATAGGCGAGCTTGCGGCCAAAAGCGGCGAGGCAGTTTCCAGCGACTACAAAGTCTTGAACCTCCCCCGCGACATCTCACAGGACTTCTCCGTCATGGTGGCTATGTCCAAGGACGAGTTTGTTCGCGACTACATGTTGCAGCTCGGTTCTGCGGGCATAGACGTTGCTGTTGCGTTGCCGGCACCTGTTGCTCTCTACAACACTTTCCTCGCGCTCGGTGTGTACGAAGAAGATACCAACTACCTGCTGGTGGACATAGGCGCGACAAACGTTGATATGGCGATTGTTGGCGGCAAGGAGCTTTTCTATGCCCGCTCGATAGGCCGGGGAGCAGATGATTTTACTGAAGCGGTCAGTGAAGTGCTGAGGGTTGGATTCCCCGAAGCTGAAAGGATAAAGTGCTCTGAAGGGGCAATTCTAATAGCTGGGTGGAGCTCCGACCGCCAGAAAAATATTTCGGATGCGCTTCGCGGCGCTGCAGACAGGCTCTATTCTACCCTGAGTTCTTCAATTAATTTCGGGCTCAGGCAAATCAATCAGAAAGACCTCAAGGTTGATAAAATCTGCCTTTTCGGGGGCGGAAGCAACATTCCCGGCTTGCCGGAGTACCTTGCGTCCTTGTTCGGCAAAGAGGTAATTGCTCATCAGCTTCGCACGCTGATGCATGGGCAAGAGGGACCCGCAGGACGGATCAGGCTCGAGGATTCGCTGCCGGATTTGGATGTGTCAGGGGCTTCAGAGCAGTTGCGAGAGTTCGCAACCGCCATTGGACTTGCAGCTTCCAAGCTCGATGTCTCATTCTGGTCTATGGACCTCATGCCTGCTGAAGAGAAGAAGAAGCGGCTGTTCCGGGAGCGCACGGTGTTCTTGTACGCGGCCGGGGCGGTGCTGGCGCTTTTCCTTCTTGTTCGGCTCATAACCGCCGGAACTGAATCCACCAAGGTCCAGGAGCGTTGTGATGTGCTTCAGTCGCGATTAGAGGAGGCGAAGCAAAGGCAGTTTGCTCTCCGCAAGATTACAAAGGAGAATGACCAGGTGACTTCGGCCCTGCGGCATGCGGCAGACGTAACGGAACGCGGCACGTTCTTGACAGAGCTGTTGTTTTTGATCCGTAAGGTCGAGATTACCCCGAAAGGAATCAAGATTGATGAAATAGTGCTCCGGAATTATCCCGCCGAGGACGAGTCTGCCCGCAAGGAGATTTCCGTTCTAATCAGAGGCCGGGTGATGAGCCAGACGGGCGACGAATACGATATAGTCCGGCGTTTCAGCGACCAGCTTGAAAAGGCAAAGATAGTCAAATCGGCTGCGATAGACCCGAGCCTCACCCGGCGTGCGAGGGAAGAGTTCAATTTTGAAATTGTCGTGACCTCGGGGAGAGTGAAATGAATCTGAATATCGAAGCAAACAAGAAATTCCTTCTTGCCATTGGAGTAGGGCTGAGCGTTCTGCTCCTGGGGCTGGGTTACGACTCCTCCCTGCGCAGCTCGGCGGCGACAACAAGCGCTAAGAGTGCTGACCTTGAGGAGGAACTGGAAGAGGCGAAGTCGAAATTCCTGGGGTTTGAGAGCATAGCTGAAAGCAAGAACCGGATACTTAAGACCGAGTTCTTGCCGGCGATGAAGGCAAAGCTCCAATTTCCCGACACGCTTCCCAAAGTACACGAGGGACTGGACCCGGCGGTTCAGTTGCGCGAGGAACTCACACGCATCCAGCGCGATGCGGAGAACGACGCCGCCCGTGCAAACATGGGCATTCCGGGGCGTGACTGGGACATAGGCGACAAGATAAAGAAGCGCAATACACCGCGAGAGATCGCTGAACTGCGGCTCCGTCTTTCGGTGACTCGGGCGTTTGTCACACGCTGCATTAAAAGCAACATGCGGCGCATCTCTAAGATTGAACAAAAGAAGGCAACCATAGAGGTAATAGAAGACACCCCCACCGTGGTTCGCCGTGTTCCCGTTTTTGTTGAGTTTGAGGGCGAGCTTTCCGCAATTGCGAGTGTGATGCTGGCCTTTCAGAGGGAGAAAAGCTTCCTTGAGGTCCAGAGCTCGCAGTTTCGCGAAACCGGCGAACCGGGCATGCTGAACGCCAAGGTGCAGTTTGCGGCCCTGATGCTTCTTGACCGCAGCAAGGTGAAGGAAACGGAAATAGAGTCGTCCAAACCGGTGCGCAGGGCCCCTCAGGATTCGCGCACGCCCGGGCGCGTGAGAAGAAGATACTAAGACCCGAGTTTGTTGAAAGGAGATGTTGAGTGGGGTTTCTCAACAAGGAAAGGATTGTGTTCCTCATCGCCCTCGTGATAGCAGCTTACGGCATGCTTAGTGCTTTCGGCGGGAGAAGGGGTGACTCACCTGTGCCCGAAATCCCTGCTCCCAGTACTGAGCGCGAGGTGCCGCCCATGGCAATGGCGAAACTCAGGTTCCTTCGCGGTCCTT